>CABRGI010000008.1 GCA_902470455.1 uncultured Parvimonas sp. | reverse complement strand
ATAAAGTTCAAGTACAATTACCAAATGGAAATGTTGTAGAATATAAAATAGATAATATTAAGAGAAATTAAGGGGTGATATAGTGGAAGAACAAAATTTGAATGAGATGCTCTTGGTTAGAAGAGAAAAATTAAAAGAATTAGTAGAAGCCGGAAAAGATCCACACGAAATCGAAAAGTTTGAAGATACAATTTATTCAAAAGAAATTAAGGATAATTATGAAAATTATGAAGGAAAAGTTGTAAGACTTGCAGGTCGTATTAGAACTAAAAGAGGACATGGTAAAGTTTGTTTTATGGATTTACAAGACTTTACCGGAAAAATTCAACTTTTCAACAAACTTGATGTTTTAGGTGAAAGTTACGAAGAAGTTAAGACTTTAGATATTGGAGATATTGTAGGGGTTGAGGGAGAAGTTTTTACAACTCACGCCGGAGAAATTTCAATTAGAAGTTCTAAAGTTGTTTTACTTACAAAATCTTTACAACTTTTACCAGAAAAATTCCACGGTTTAAAGGATGTTGACTTAAGATATAGACAAAGATATGTAGATTTAATTGTAAATCCTGAAATTAAAGATGTTTTTGTTATGAGAAGTAAGATTATTTCTTCTATCAGAAAATATCTTGACAGTAGAGGATTTTTAGAAGTTGAAACACCAATTTTAAATACAATTGCAGGTGGAGCGAATGCAAGACCTTTTATAACTCATCACAATACTTTAGATATTGATATGTATCTTAGAATTGCAAATGAATTATATTTAAAGAGATTAATTGTAGGTGGATTCGATAAAGTTTATGAAATGGGAAGAATGTTTAGAAATGAAGGTATGGATAAACTTCACAATCCTGAATATACTGCAATTGAATTATATCAAGCCTATGTTGACTATGAAGAAATGATGAGACTTTGCGAAGAAATGGTTTATACAGTTTGTATGGAAGTTGTTGGAAAGTCTGAAGTTGAGTTACAAGGCAAGATAATTGACTTTAAACCACCTTGGAGAAGAATTTCAATGGTTGATGCTGTAAAAGAATATGCAGGAGTTGACTTTGAAACTGTTTCAACTGATGAAGAAGCAAGAAAGATTGCTATTGAAAAGAGAATTGATGTAACAGAAAATACTACAAGAGGAGAAATTATTTCTCTATTCTTTGAAGAATTCTGTGAAGAATATATGGTTCAACCTACTTTTGTTACAAAGCATCCGGTTGAAATCAGTCCACTAGCAAAGAGAGATCCTAAGGACAAGAGATATACTCAAAGATTTGAGGCTTTTGTAAATTGTGGAGAAATTGCAAATGCTTTTAGTGAATTAAATGATGCTATAGATCAAAAACAAAGATTTTTAAAGCAAGTTGAAGCTAGAGAAAACGGAGATGAAGAAGCACAAATGATGGACTATGATTTCATCAATGCGCTTGAAGTAGGTCTTCCACCAACAGGTGGTATGGGAATTGGAATTGACAGACTTATTATGTACTTGACAAATCAAGATTCTATAAGAGATGTACTACTTTTCCCAACAATGAAGCCTATGGTTGAAAAGGATAGTGAATAGGAGTTCATTATGAAAAAGAAAAATTTATTACCAATCTGTTTACTTTGTCTTTCTTTTGTAGGTTGTTCAAGTTTCCATACAGGAAAAGTCGTTATTGACAATCAAAAGAAAGAAAATAAAGTTGAAAATGTTGAATATATTGTTGTTGATGAAGAAGACAAGGAATCTTTGATTAGAAATATTAAATCAGGAAAAGGTGCTGTTGTTGATAGAAAGAAAAAATCAAGTTTGGAAAAAACAGAAGAAAGTGCTGATGTAACTAATGATGCTAATAAGAACAACAATAATAGTAATAATAATAATAGATAGGATAGTGATTATATGAGAATAGAATTTTCTCCACCGGATATTACCCAATTAGAAATTGATGAAGTTGTTGATACTTTAAAATCAGGTTGGATAACAACCGGTCCAAAGACAAAAAGATTAGAACAAGAGCTTTCAGTTTTTACAAATACTGACAAGACTGTTTGTTTAAATTCTGCAACTGCTGCTATGGAGCTTACTTTAAGAGTTCTTGGAGTAGGAGAGGGAGATGAAGTTATAACTTGTGCATATACTTATACTGCATCTGCAAGTGTTATTCATCATGTAGGAGCAAAAATTGTCTTGGTTGATAGTAATAAAGAAGATAAGTTTATGGACTTAAAAGCTTTAGAAGATGCAATTACAGAAAAGACAAAGGTGATTATTCCTGTTGATTTAGCAGGAAAGCCTTGCAAATATGATGAAATTTTTGAAATTGTAGAGAGAAAAAAAGCTTTATTTAGACCAAATAATAAATTACAAGAAAAAATTGGTAGAGTTGTAGTTATGGCTGATGCTGCTCATTCACTTGGAGCTGAATATAAGGGTAAACCAAGTGGAAGCATTGCAGACTTTACATGTTTCTCTTTCCATGCAGTTAAAAACTTTACTGTAGCTGAGGGAGGCTCAGTTACTTGGAATAGAGCTTTAGGTTTAGATGACGATGAAATTTATAGAGAATTTCAACTTTTATCTTTACACGGACAATCAAAGGACGCTCTTTCAAAAATGAAACTTGGCGCTTGGGAATATGATATTGTTGCTCCAAATTACAAATGCAATTTAACTGATATTGCTTCTGGAATCGGTCTAGCTCAATTAAAGAGATATCCAAATCTTTTGAAAAGACGTTTTGAAATTGTAGAAAGATACAATAGAGGATTTGAAGGAACAAGAGTAAAGCCTTTTGTTCATTTTGAAGAGGAAAAAAAATCTTGCTGTCATCTTTATATTGTAAATGTTGAAGGTGTAAGTGAAGAAGAAAGAAATGAAATAATTGTAAAAATGGCTGAAAAAGGAATTGCAACAAATGTTCACTACAAGCCATTACCTATGCATACAGCTTATAAGAATTTAGGCTTTGATATTAAAAATTATCCAAATGCTTATAATAATTATAAGTCACAAATCACTTTGCCACTTCATACATTATTGACAGATGAACAAGTTGATTATATAATCGAAAATTTAAAGGCGTTGGTGTAATTATGAAGATTAAAAAAGTAGTTATTCCAACTGCAGGACTTGCAACAAGGATGTTCCCTGCAACAAAGGGCGTTCCAAAGGCAATGTTGCCGATTTTTGATAAACCAACTTTACAATATGTCATCGAAGAAGTTGTAGAAGCTGGAATTGACGAGGTAATTTTGATTGTAAATGAAGATTATTTTACAATCGATAAACATTTTAACTCTGAAATTGATCCTAGAGTTAAAAATTCAAATAATGTTTTGAAAAAAGACATTGAAAATTTAGAAAAAATATTAAAATGTAAAATAAGTTTTATTATCCAAAAAGAGCAAAAAGGATTGGGACATGCAATTCTTTGTGCAAAGGAAGCTGTAAATGGCGAAGACTTCTGCGTTGTTTTGGGTGATGTTATAATTGACTGTAAAGAAAGCTCTTGCACAAAAGAGCTTGTCGATATTTATAATAAATACGAAAAAACAGTAGTCGGAGTTGAATTTGTACCTGATGAAAAAAGGCATAATTACGGCATTTTGGAAGGGAAAGAAATAGAAAAAGATGTTTTTGACTCAACAAGACTTATAGAAAAACCTAATATTGATGAAACGAATTCAAATCTGGCAATGGTCGGAAGATATATTGTAAAAAATGAAATATTTGAAATTCTTGAAAATCAAAAAGCGGGTAAAAACGGAGAAATACAATTTACAGACTCCTTAAATGAATTGACTTTAAAAGGAGAATTACTAGGCTATAAATTTGACGGTAAAACTTATGACGTTGGAAATAAAGTTGGAGTTTTGATTGCAAGTATTGAATATGGCTTGAAAGATGAAGCAAATAGAGAAGCTATAAAAGAATACTTACAAAAATTAGTTTCTTCGGATTTTAAAATGGGAGAATAATAATGACCAGAAAAATATTTTTAATAATATTGGATATTATAGTTATTAATCTTTGTTACTATTTAGGATTTTTACTAAAATTTGACTGGCATATTCCTGCATATTATTGGTATATGTATAGCAAATGGATAGTTCCAATAGTTGTAATTAAAATTATAATTTTTGCACTGTTTGGCTTATATAGAATAATGTGGAGATATGCTGACTTTAAAGAGTTATCTAGAATTTTTATGGCTATAGTTGTTGCCAACGTTTTGACTGGAATCTTTTTAATCTCAATGAATGTAGGTTTTCCGAGAAGTGTTATGGCACTTGTGCTTGTAATTGATATGTTCTTTGTTACAGGAACGAGATATCTTTCAAAGGCAAGAAAAAATTTAGTTTTTTCAATTCCTGTAGATAAACTTAAGAGAGTTTTAATCATAGGGGCAGGAGATGCAGGTGTTTTAGTACTTAATGAACTTAGAAAACATAAGGAATTGGGTTACAAGGTTGTAGCTTTTATCGATGATGATAAAAACAAAGTTGGAACTGAAATTTTAGGAATTCCGGTTGTTGGGGGAAAAGAAAAAATTATTTCAGCTATCAGTGAATTTAGAATAGATGAAGTTATTTTAGCAATGCCTTCAGCAAATAGAGAAACTCAAAAAGACATTTCAGATATTTGTTCAAAATTATCTATGAAGATTAAAATAATTCCTGGAATGTATGAATTAATAGATGATCAAAAATTAAATATAAGAGATTTAAGAGATGTTGAAATTGGAGATTTACTTGGACGTGATGAAGTTAAGCTGGATCAGGAAGTACTAAATGATTTCTTGAAAAATAAAACTGTCTTGGTAACAGGTGGAGGCGGTTCAATTGGCTCCGAACTTTGCAGACAAATAGCGAAATTCAGTCCGAAAAAATTGATAATTTTAGATATCTATGAAAATAATGCCTATGAAATTCAAATGGAACTTGTAAGACATTATAAAGATTTAGATTTGGTTGTAGAAATTGAATCAATTAGAGATGCTGAAAGAATGGATATTATCTTTGGAAAATATAAACCGGATGTAGTATTTCACGCAGCAGCTCATAAACATGTTCCACTTATGGAAAACAGTTCAACTTCTGCAATTAAAAACAATGTCTTTGGAACTCTAAATGTTATAAGAGCCTGTGATAAACACGACGTTTCAAGATTTGTTTTAATTTCAACAGATAAGGCTGTAAATCCGACATCTGTAATGGGAACTACAAAGAGAATTTGCGAAATGTTAGTACAAACATACAATGAAAAATCTAAAACAGAATTTGTAGCTGTTAGATTTGGAAATGTATTGGGCTCAAATGGATCTGTAATTCCACTTTTCATAAATCAAATAAAAGAGGGCGGACCTGTTACAGTTACTCACGAAGATATAATAAGATACTTTATGACTATCCCTGAAGCCTGTCAGCTTGTATTACAAGCAGGAGCAATCGCCAAAGGGGGAGAAATCTTTATACTCGATATGGGCGAGCCTGTTAAAATTCTTGACTTGGCAAAGAACCTTATCAGACTTTCAGGCTTTGAACCTTACAAAGACATAGACATTAAAATTACAGGACTTAGACCCGGAGAAAAACTTTATGAAGAATTACTATTAAATATGGAAAATTCAGTAGCAACTGAATATGAAAAAATATTTATAGAAAAACCGATAGTTCACAATGTAGAAGCTCTAAAAGACGGACTTGAAAGACTTGATAAAGTTAAAAACACTCTGGACAAAAAAGAAATTACAGACATCTTAAAAGATATGGTTCCGACATTTAAACCGGACTTATTGAATAAATAATTCCAACTCCACCAAAAAGGTGGAGTTTTTTTGTGAAACTTTTATAAATCTATTGACATTATGGTTCTATTATTGTATAATAGTCAAAGAAAAATTTGACGGAGGTAAATTTTATGACAAATACAGTTCAAATGTCGGTTTTTAATAGCAAGAATAATTGTTTAATTGACTCTTCTGTTTTTGGTCTTAAATTTTCTCGTTTTAATAGTTTTGGTATTTTTGTCGGTAATTCATTTTTTAAAAATAGTATTTCCGACATTTTTTTTGAGTTTATAAAATCTCCTTTTGTTAAAGCTGTTAGAGGCTTTTTAAAGGGCTTTTATTCTCATTTTTATTCAATATTTGTTTTTAATGATTTTAATTTTAGGAGATAACTTTTTGTTGTTTCCTTTTTTTGTGTTTATGACAAAATGACTTAATAGGAGGGATTGTATGAAAGAATTTAGAAATTTAGTTAGTAGTGAGGATTTTTCTTGTGAAGAATTACTTGAACTTATGGAGTTAGGAGCAGAGATTTATAATAATCCTGAAAAATTTTCAGAAAAATGTAGGGGAAAAGTTTTAGCATCATTATTCTTTGAACCTTCAACAAGAACAAGATTGAGTTTTGAAGCAGCTATGCTTAGACTTGGTGGAAGCTGTATAACTGTTCCGGATCCTAAAGTTTCATCTGCAACTAAGGGAGAAAGCCTGCAAGATACAATAAAAACAGTAGGTTGTTATTCTGATATTATAGCTATGCGTCATCCTCACGAGGGTTCTGCTGAACTTGCAAAAGAAGTAACACTTGTTCCTTTTATTAATGCGGGAGACGGGGGACATCAACATCCTACTCAAACTCTTACAGATTTACTTACAATTTCACAATATAAGAAAAGTTTGGAAAATATGACTATCGGTCTTTGTGGGGACTTGAAATTCGGAAGAACTGTTCACTCACTTGTTAAGACTCTTTCAAAGTTTAAGGGAAATAAATTCATCTTTATTTCACCGGTTGAGCTTGTTATTCCAGAATATATTAAGATGTATCTAAATGACCATAATGTTGAGTTTATCGAAGTTAGAACAATAGAAGAAGTTATGGATAAACTTGATATTCTATATATGACAAGAGTTCAAAGGGAAAGATTTTTCAATGAGGCAGATTATGTAAGACTTAAAGATACTTACATTTTAGATAATAAAAAGTTGAAAACTGCAAAGGATGATATGATAATTCTTCACCCATTGCCAAGAGTAAATGAAATTGCTACAGAAGTGGATTCAGACCCTAGAGCAAAGTATTTTAATCAAGTTAAATTCGGTATGATAATCAGAATGGCATTAATCTTAAAATTATTGGAGGTAAAATAATGTTAAATATTAATAGTATTTCAAATGGAATTGTAATAGACCATATTAAACCGGGTCTTGGCTATGAAATTTTTAAACTTTTAGAATTGGATAAGGCAGATTTTAGAGTAGCTCTTATAATGAATGTTGACTCTAAGAAAAACGGAAAAAAAGATATGATAAAGATTGAAAATGTTATAAATATGGACATGGCGATTTTAGGGTTAATCGACAAAGATTTGACTGTAAATATCATAGAAAATGAAAAGATTAAAGAAAAAGTTTCAATGGTTTTACCGGAAAAGGTAGAGGGTTTTATAAGATGTAAAAACCCACGTTGTATAACTTGCCATGAAAATGTTCCAAATAAATTTATATTAGTTAATAGACAAAAGGGAATTTATAGATGTAATTACTGTGATAATTTATATTCTTGTGGAGGGCGTAGTGAAAAAAATAGTTAAAAATGCGATCTTGGTGGATAAAGATATTAATAAAGTCGGAGAGATTAAGATTGAAGACGGAAAGATTGTAGAAATTGGTGAAAATTTAAGTTTTGATGATAGTTATGAAATTATAGATGCGAAGGGAAAGACTGTTATGCCTGCATTTGTAGATTTGCATGTACATTTTAGAGATCCGGGTTTTACTTATAAGGAAGATTTAAAAACAGGCTCACTTTCAGCTTTAAGGGGTGGATATACAACTGTAAATACAATGGCAAATACTAAACCGATTTGCAGTGATTTGGAAACTTATAACGATATAATGAAGAGAGCAAAAGAATTGGATTTAGTTGATATAAATCAGATAGTTGCAGTTACTGAAAATTTTGACGGAAAGAATTTAGTTGACTATTCAAAATTTGGAAATGCAAAATTTTTATCCGATGACGGTAAGGGTGTGCTTTCCGAAACTACAATGTATAGAGCGATTTTAGAGGCGAAAAAATACGATAAAATCATAATGATACATGCAGAAAGTGAACTTTCTCCAATTGATTATAGAATAGCGGAAGACCTTATGACTTTAAGAGATGTTTATCTTGCAAAGAGATTGGACGGAAGAATTCATCTTTGCCACGTAAGTACAATAGACTCTTTGGAAGCTGTAAGACGTGGGAAAAAAGAGGGAGTAAAGGTTACTTGCGAAGTAACTCCACATCATATTGCACTTTGGGATAATTCCTATAGAGTAAATCCGCCGATAAGAACAAAGGCTGATGTAGATGCTTTGATTGATGGAATTTTGGACGGAACTGTTGATGCGATTGCAACAGATCATGCACCACATACTACAGAGGATAAGGCGAATGGAAGTCCGGGGCTTGTTGGACTTGAAACTGCATTTGCGATTTGTAATACAAAATTGGTTAAAGAGAAGAATATCGACATAAGAACTTTGTCAAAGGTAATGTCCTATGGTGGAGCTAATTTAATGGGAATTAAAAAAGGTCTTTTAAAAGAGGGATATTTTGCAGATTTGGTTATAGTTGATACTGATAAAAAAAATGTTGTAGATTCAAGTAAATTTGCATCAAAAGCGAAAAATACACCTTTTGATAAAATGGAACTTTACGGAGAAGTGCTTATGACAATTAAAGCTGGAGAAATAAAGTATAAAGGAGAATTTTAATGATAGTAGATAGATTATATGAAGCAGTAAAAGAAAAAGGATTTGTTTGTGTAGGACTTGACAGCCATTTAGATTATATTCCAAATTATATTAAAGAAAAACACGAAAAAATTTCAGATATAATTTTTGAATACAATAAGACAATAATTGATGCAACAAGTGATATTGTAGCAATCTATAAACCACAAATTGCATATTATGAAGCAAACGGACTTGAAGGCCTTATTGCTTATCAAAGAACTTTAAGATATATTAAAGAAAAGGGACTTTTAAGTATCGGAGATATTAAAAGGGGAGATATTGCAAGTACTGCAAAGGAATATGCAAAGGCACATTTTAAAGGAGAGTTTGAAGCGGACTTTATAACTCTTAATCCATATATGGGAATGGACAGTATCACACCTTATTTAGATTATTTGAAAACTGGAGAAAAGGGAGTTTTCGTTTTACTTAGAACTTCAAACGAGGGAGCAAAGGATATTGAATGTCTTGACTACAATGGAGAAGCTCTATACTTCAAAGTTGGAGATGAACTTAAAAAATTTGCTGATGAATTGACTTCTGAATGTGGATATTCTCCTTTGGGATTTGTCGTAGGATCAACTCATAGTGAAGAAGCTAAAAAAATAAGAGAAAGATATAAAAATATTTTCTTCTTATTACCTGGATATGGGGCACAAGGTGCAAAAGCGGAAGACATCAGAACTTATTTGAATGACTTTAATGGTGGAGTTGTAAACTCTTCAAGAGGAATTATAAAATACTATCAAAAATTTGAAGACGGCGAAGAAAGATTTGCTTATTATACTAGAGAAGCCGTTTTAAATATGAGGAAGGATATTTATGGAGAATAAATCATACGAAAAAGTTGAAATAATTTTAAATGAAAAAATTTCCGAAGGCATTTACAAAATGGATGTCAAGGGGGAATTTAAAGCTAAAGTTGGTCAATTTTATATGGTTAAATGCTTTGAGGACGGGAACATGCTTCCCCGTCCGATAAGCATCTGCGATATGGAGGACAATAAATTAACTTTTCTTTATGCAGTTGTGGGAAAAGGAACAAAGATTATGTCTGAAAAGAAAATTGGAGACAGCATAGAAATTTTAGGACCACTTGGTAACGGATTTCCGATTGATGAATATAAGGGCAAAAAAGTTGCACTTGTTGCAGGGGGGATTGGAATTGCACCAATGCTATATCTTGCAAAGAAATTGGAAGCGGATGTCGATTTATATGCAGGCTTTAGAGATGAAATATATTTTACTGAAGAATTTAAGGAATTTACAAAAAATACATATATCGCAACAAATACAGGAAGTGTAGGACATAAGGGATTCATAACTGAAATAATAAAAGATGATTATGATGTAATTTATTGTTGTGGTCCAAATCCCATGATGAATTCAGTAAAAAATTTAGGATTTGACATACCTGTCTATGTTTCTTTAGAGAGTAGAATGGGTTGTGGAATCGGGGCTTGTCTAGCTTGTAGTTGTAAAACTAAAAATGGAATGAAAAGAATTTGTAAGGAAGGGCCTGTATTTGAAGTTAAGGAGGTGAATTTTTAATGTTGGAAGTAGATATTTGTGGAGTTAAATTTAAAAACCCCGTTATCGGAGCTTCAGGAACTTTCGGTTTCGGTAGAGAATATGCAGAATATATCGACTTAAACAGAATAGGCGGTATTTCTACAAAAGGACTTACTTTTGCAGGTAAGGACGGAAATACGGGAATTAGAATTTACGAAACACCTGCAGGAATAATGAACAGTATCGGACTTCAAAATCCGTCAGTACCGACTTTCATTCAAGAAGATTTACCTTTTATGGAAAGTTTTGATACACAGATTTTAGCAAACATTGGAGGTTCACAATTAGAGGATTATTTAAAATCAGTTGAACTTATCAATAAGACAAATATAAAAATAATTGAATTAAATATATCCTGTCCGAATGTAAAATCAGGCGGAATGGCTTTTGGAATAAAATGTGATATTGCAGAGGGAATTGTAAAAAAAGTTAGAGAAAATACTGATAAAGTCCTTATGGTAAAATTATCTCCAAATGCTGAAAATATAAAAGAAATGGCAAAAACTTGTGTTGAAGCGGGAGCGGATTGTCTTTCACTTGTAAATACATTTAATGCCTTGGCAATAGATATTTACAATAGAAAAGCAGTTTTTGACAATGTAACGGCAGGACTTTCAGGAGCTTGTATAAAACCTATTGCTTTAAGAATGGTAAGAGATGTCGCTTCGGTTGTAGATGTTCCAATTATCGGAATGGGTGGAATAATGAATTGGCAAGATGCTATTGAATTTATTATGGCTGGAGCAACTGCAATTCAAGTCGGAACAGCAAACTTTATCAATCCGAGAGTTATGATTGATATAATTGAAGGAATGGAAAAATTCTGTAAAGAACAAAATATAAAAAATTTAGAAGAAATTAGAGGAATTATTTAGGAGGAAATTATGGAACAAAGAGTATTGGAATTATTAAAAGAAAGTGAAGCGTTATTAGAAGGACATTTCTTATTATCATCAGGAAAACATAGCGACAAATATGTTCAATGTGCAAAACTTTTGATGTATCCAGAAAAAGCTGAAGAAGTTTGTAAGGTAATTAAGAAAAAACTTGAAGATGCAAATGTAAAAGTTGATGCAGTAGTTGGACCTGCAATGGGTGGAATTGTAATTGCTTACGAATTGGGAAGAGCCTTGGGAGTAAGAGCAATGTTCACAGAAAGAGAAAATGAAATGATGACTCTAAGAAGAGGATTTTTCATAAATGGGGGAGAAAATGTACTTGTAGTTGAAGATGTTGTTACAACAGGAAAATCATCATTGGAAACAATAAAAGTTCTAAAAGAACATGGAGCAAATGTTGTTGGAATTGCTTCAATAGTTGATAGAACAAATGGAAAATCAGATATTGAATATCCACTTTTCCCTGCAATTTCTTTAAATGTTCAAGCCTTTGAAAAAGATGATTGTCCACTTTGTAAAGAAGGAAAAATTGAACTTGTAAAACCTGGAAGCAGAAAAAAATTCTAAAAATATTTTCATAAATTTGTAGAAAAAACTTAAAAAGCATACTCATTATTTTTATAGAGTATGCTTTTTGTTGTTTTAAAAAGAAAATCTAAACTGTATTACAAGAAAAATTTTGTATAAAAGAAAGAATTTAGACCAGCATTTTTAAATTAATAAAAAATTTATTATTAATT
>CABRGI010000007.1 GCA_902470455.1 uncultured Parvimonas sp. | reverse complement strand
AACAAAAAAACTCCCTATTATAGGGAGTTTTAGTTATTTGCCGAATAAACGACGTGTCCTAATGTTAGTGAGGAACTCAGTTTGTCCCTCGTGTTGTATTATTATTATACCCTATTTCAAAATCAAAATCAATATTTTTTATAACTTTTTTTGCATTTTTTACAACTTTTTTTGTATTTTTTACAACTTTTTTTGCATTTTTTACAACTTTTTTACATTTTTATATATTTTTTTATGTTTTTTTGTATTTCTTCCATATATTTATCTGAAACAACTAAATTGCTTAAATGTCCTACTTCATCTAAAGGATTTTTAATTCTCATTTTTGAAATAGTAGTAATTTGATTGATAATTGCATATGAACCTAATTTTAATTTTGTAACTTTTTTAAAACCAACATCAATAACATCTAACATTTTAAAGCATTCATCTACCTGTTCATCAGTTTCTTTTTTGAAGTTTCAATCTTTTCTGTTATTTCACTATGAAGAGTTTTTAACCTTTCAAAAATTAATTTATGAATTTCCTTTCCTAAAAAAACATCATACTCTTTAAGTTTTGTTTTTTCTTTTATAGAAGATAATGGCACTATAGTAAGTGTAGGATTGTTTTTTCTATCGTTAGAATTTAAAACTATTGCATAATGTAATCCACCTTGCTCACTTCCAACATTAAATCCTAAATCCACTTCTATTAATGTTCCTTGCTTATAAACGGGAAGATACTTAGGGTCAAAAGTAGTTTCTTTTTGTAAAAAATTTGAAAAACTACTAATCCAATAAGTAATCAAAGCTGCTTTTTTCTGATTTTTTTCTATAAGATTGTCAATTTGAGTAGATAATTTATTAATATTTTTTCTTTTAAACTTTATTAGTTCTTCTTTATTTTCTTCTTTTTTATAATCCATAATCCTATTTCTCTTTATTCTTATTTTTTGTTTTACATAATAATAAAATTTTGAATTTCAATTAAATTATTTTATGAAAATTTATCTCTTTCAAAATGAGTAATAATTTTATTAATTCTAAAGAAGCCTAAAACTTCAAGAGACTTTAAATTTTTTGAATCTTCTTTCCATCTCATAAGATAATCAGAAGTTATTTTTAAAACTTTTATAAAATCCAATACTTTTTAAATACATAAAACAACTTTTTCAATTTAGATTTTTGTTATAGAATATCTATCGTTATATCATATTTTAGAATAAATTTCGTCTTGAGATATTCTTCACAGAAGTCTTCTTTGATTTATTTTTAAGTATATATCCGTAAAATTACCTTTTTTATATTATACTATTAATGTTAAAAAATATCAATATTTTTATAAAAATGTTGACAATAGTTAACGTAAGTTATAGGACTCACATAAGTTGACTTTAATTAACGTCGAAAAGAGGGGATAAAACGAATTGAAAAAGTGTTATGGATTGAAATATTTTGCTATAAAACAATAAGGGTATTCATTTTTTTCAATGATTGTATTTCTGAAAGAAATAATAAAAAATAAATAGATATATTCATCACTTTAAAAAGGGTATAACAATATTGTATAGCTTTATAAAGGAGGAATTATGTTAAGATTATTTAAAGCATTTTTTATGATGTTAAGGGCACATATTAATCAAAAAGATAAGGCAGGTAGATGTTATATTTTTCATCCGATAAATGTTGCATTAGGAGTAAAAGGAATAAGAGCAAAGACTGTCGCTTTACTACATGATGTTCTTGAAGATAGTGATTTATATAGTTTTAAAGATTTTGGTTTTTTAGATGAGGAGCAAATGGAAGCCATTTTACTTTTGACACATAGTGCAAATGAAGAGTATTTTGAATATATAAATAGAGTAAAATCTAATAAATTAGCATTAGCAGTTAAATTGTCAGATTTAAAGCATAATTCAAATTTAAAAAGATTAAAAACAATAACAAAAAAAGATATTAATAGAAGAAATAAATATTTAAAGGCTATTGAAATTTTAGAAAATTAGAAGCGATTATAAATTCATTTTATGATTGCTTTTCTATTATCATCGAGTTGATTCGTATTGTTTATCATAATAAAAAGGGGTTGTAATATGAAGGGGTTAAGGACTAGTGAAACAGAAAAATTTTTAAAGTTTTTTAATAAAGTACAAGAACTAGCTAATGTAGAAAGTAAAGTTTTTTTCTTGGACTTTGGAGAATGTAAACAGGTTAAATATGAAGATATGGAGGTTGATATTCTCTTTGGCTGGTTAATTCCTCAAGAATTATCCGATGATTTTGAAAAATTATATATAATAAATAGAATTGAAGAGAAATGGAATGAATTTTATAGCTTAGTCGATTTTAAGATAAAAGGTAATTCTTTAAATATAATTTTTAGATAAATAAAAATCTCATTTGCTTATAAGCAATAATATTTCTGAAATAAATAAAACAAATTTACTGATGTATCGTAGATACATTTACTTTTGCTAAAGCAAAAGTATGAGATCTTTCGACTACACTACGTTACGCTCAAGATGACGTATGAGGGGGAAATCTCCGTTTAGTAGCTAGACGTTAAAAGGAAATAGAATCAAAAAGTATTTATTAAAATATTAGAAAATACAAAATAATATAAGAAAATACAAATATGATTTTATTATTATATAATATAGAAACAAAATAGTTCACGTCATAGCACTTAGCAAAGAAAAGCCACCAACATGTCATCTCGACTGTAGCGGAGCGGAATGGAGAGATCTCAACTATTACTTGTAAACAAAAGTAGGTCTGACGGAAAGATTATTCAAATCTTTGATTTGAGTACAATCGACTGTGAAAATCTCAACTATTGCTATTTGTAAGCAATAGTATTTACAAAAGAAATGATAAAAGTTAAGTTTTCCTATTTAGTCTAAACTCAATCAAATATGAAACAGTTGTAAACTATAAGAAGATATTGTTATTTTATTATTTACTAACAAAAAATTAACAAAATGTCTAAGATTGTGGTATAATTAATATAGTTTTACGCACAATGGGAAAACTATATTAATTTCACCATAATTACATTAGAATAGTTATTAAATAGAAATTATGGTATAATAGTATAGGTGAGTTTAATCATCAAAACTATATTAATTTAATCATAATTTTCATAAAAAATAATCAAAAAGAAATTATGTTTTAATTATATAGAATGAGTATTTTTATTATAGTTTAATGAATTTTAATAAAAAAAGTAAAAATATAGGAGGGTTCTTGATGAGTTATAAGGTTTATAAAGACTCTATCGGAGAAATAAAGGTAGAAAGTGATAAACTTTGGGGTGCAACTACACAAAGAAGTTTTGAAAATTTCAAAATTGGGGATTATAAGATGCCAACCGAAGTTATAAGAGCAATGGCTACTGTTAAGTATGCTTGTGCTATGGCTAATTACGAGCTTGGTGACTTGAACAAGGAAAAATTTTCTGCAATAGAAAATGCTGTTGAGGAAATTTTTAGTGGAAAACTTGATGAACATTTTCCACTTGTTGTTTATCAAACTGGTAGCGGTACACAAACAAATATGAATTTGAATGAGGTTATTGCAAATTTTTCAAATCAAAAGGCCGGTAAGACTTTAATCCACCCAAATGATGATGTAAATAAATCTCAAAGTTCAAATGATACTTTTCCAACAGCTTTGCATATAGCTTGTTTAGATGTTATTGACAGAAAACTTATTCCGTCAATGAAAACATTGATTTCAGCTTTTAAGGCTTTTGAAGAAGCGAATAGCGATGTTATAAAGATTGGTAGAACACATTTACAAGATGCTGTGCCTATTAAGATTTCTCAAGAGTTCAGCGGTTATAGATATTCTATAGAAAAATGTTTGGAATATATTGAATATACAAGAAAGGGACTTTTAGAAATTTCACTTGGAGCAACTGCAGTTGGTACAGGTATTAATACTAAAGAAAACTTTAAAAATATTGTTGCAAAATATGTTTCAAAGATAACAGGAAAAGAATTCAAACCTGCTGAAAATTTCTTCCATTCATTGACAATGAAAGATGCAGTTGTCGTTTCTCATGGAGCTATTAAGGCATTAGCAATGGATTTATTAAAGATTGGAAATGATATAAGATTTTTAGCTTGTGGACCACGTTGCGGTTTTTCAGAAATTGAAATTCCTGCAAATGAACCTGGAAGTTCAATTATGCCAGGAAAGGTAAATCCTACTCAAATAGAAGCCTTGACAATGGTTTGTGCAAGAGTTTTAGGAAATGATACTACGATAAGTTTTTCTGCATCTCAAGGAAATTTTGAGCTTAATGTTTATATGCCGGTTATTATATACAGTTTTGTAGAATCTGTAAATTTACTTTCAGATGCTATGGAATCTTTTGTTAAAAACTGTGTAAGAGGAATAAAAGTAAATAGAGAAGTTGTAGAAAAATATTTGAATGAGTCTTTAATGCTTGTAACTTCACTTAATCCATATATCGGATACGATAAGGCAAGTCAATGTGCAAAGTATGCCTTTAAGGAAAATACAACATTAAAAGAAGCAGTTTTGCATTTTGGTTATTTAACAGAGTCAGAATTTGATCAAATTGTTGACCCTAAAAAAATGGTTTAGATTATATTTTATAAAGGAGATAGAGAAAATATTATGGAAACAAAACAAGGATACAGAGTTGAACACGATTGTATTGGAGAATGCTTAATTCCTGAAAGTGCTTATTATGGAATTCACACTCAAAGAGCAACAGAAAACTTCAAGATTACAAGAAGAAAAACAAATCCTGAAATGATTAAATCAGTTGCTGAAATCAAAAAAGCTTGTGCTATCACAAACTTTGAGGCTGGAGTTTTAAGTGAAAAGAAAAAAGATGCAATAGTTTATGCTTGTGATGAAATTATCTGGGGAAGATATATAGATCAATTCATTGTTGATCCAATTCAAGGTGGAGCAGGAACAAGCCATAATATGAATGCAAATGAAGTAATTGCAAATATTGCTATTGAACATTTAGGTGGAAAACTTGGAGATTATTCAATCATTCACCCAAATGATGATGTAAATATGGGACAATCTACAAATGACGTTTACCCTACAAGTGGTAAAATCGCTCTTATCAGACTTTTAGGTGAAACAATTGAAAGTTTAAAAGAATTAGAAAATGCTTTACTTATAAAAGCTGAAGAATTTGACGATGTTATAAAAATGGGTAGAACTCAAATGCAAGATGCTATTCCTATTAGACTTGGACAAGAATTCAGAGCTTATGCAACAGGAATTTCAAGAAATATTAAATTATTCAAAACTGCATGTACAGTTTTAAAAACTGTAAATATGGGTGCAACTGCAATTGGTACAGGACTTAATGCCGATGTAAGCTATATGGATAAGATTGTAAAAAATCTTGCTCAAGTTACAGATTTGGAATTGGTACAAGCTGAAGACTTAATTGACGGAACACAAAATATCGACGTTTTTGTTCATGTTTCAGGTCTTGTAAAGAGTTGTGCAATCAGTATGTCTAAAATCGCTAATGACTTAAGACTTATGTCTTCAGGTCCAACTTGTGGTTTTGCAGAAATCAATTTACCTGCAAGACAAGCGGGAAGTTCAATTATGCCGGGAAAAGTAAATCCTGTAATTCCTGAAGTTGTATCACAAGTTGCTTTTAACTGTGCAGGAAATGACTTTGCAGTTACAATGGCAGCAGAAGCAGGACAATTAGAACTAAATGCTTTTGAACCGGTTATTTTCTACAACTTATTTGAATCAGTTGAAACAATCGGTAAAGCGGCAAATACATTTGTTCATAACTGTATTTTAGGAATTACTGCAAATGCAGAAAGAACTAAAAATATGGTTCATAACAGCTACGGAATTGTAACAGCTTTTGCTCCACATATTGGATATGAAAAGTCCGTTGAAGTTATTCACAAAGCTATTGAACAAAATTTACCTGTAAAGGCAGTTTTAATTTCAGAAAAAATTATGACTGAAGAAGAAATAGACAATATCTTAGATGTATTCTCAATGACTACACCAGGAATTGCAAAAAGAAACTAATATATTAAAAGGGCATTCAAACGAATGCCCTTTGTTTTTGCCTAAATTTATTTTTCTTTAAGTTTAATAATATGAAGTTCTCCTTCTTTTGCAATTAGCTTTTCTTTAATTAAAAAAGAAATAGTATCTTTATTTACTGAAATATTGGAAGCTAATTTTTCGTCGGGATTATAAGGTTTTTGAAGTAATAATTTTCCTTCATTATTATAAATATAGAAATTGCTTCTATTATTTAAGAAATATAAATTATTTATTGTGTAAAGTTCTCTAATGTCATTATCAACTGTAATATTTGGAATTTCTGTACCTTCCATAGTGTTCAAATTATAGACTTTTCCAGTATTGTATTTAGCTGTATTTGGTACTAAGTTACTTGTAAATAATAGGCTATCATCTCCTGAAATAAAAAATAATCTTTTCTTTTTTTCGTTTTCTTGAGTATTTTCCTTATCCAATTCTAAAATTTTTTTAGACTCACTTTCAGAGATTAATTTGTAAACTTCTGCAGTGCCGTTCTCCATTTTGTCAGTATTATTGTAATTTACAAGTTGATAGTAGATGTTGTTTTCTACTCCACCAGCAAATAGAATAAATTTACCGTTAAATTTATTGTTGCTGTAATTTAACTCTTCTTCTTTAAGCAAACTCAAGTGAGCATCATCAATATTAAACTTAAAAATAAAGGATTTAATAATGTCATTTCCTACATGGTTTTGAGTACTCAAGATTAAATTATGTCCATCAACCCTAACTGCAGGAACACTACTATAAATTTGATTATCCCCTGATGTTGAGGCTTCTTCTTCATTAAAATATTTTTGAACTTTTTTATCTTTATCTACAACAATGAAATTATATTCATAGAATTGTTTTCCATTTTTTTTAAATGTTTCTTTGTTCGCCACATTTTTAGTATTAGTCTTTACTATATATAATGTGTCATCAACAACTCCATCATGGATAGTAAACATATTTTCCAGTTCGTTACCTTTAACTTCATAAATTATATCTACGGAATTATTATTTAAATCTTTAGTAGCATAAGTTATACTATCTTTCTTTGAATAGCTAAAATAAATTTTATTACTTTCTGGATTGTAACCCTTGAAAGAAACTGCTGTGGCATTTTCAGGAAATTCCACTTTTTTTATTTCTTCTTCCAATTCTACATTTTCTATTTTTTTCTTTTTTTGTTTACTTTCTTCTTCAACCTTGTTATTTGAATTATTATTAGTATTTGAAGAGCATGAAGTTAAAAATATAGAGAATGCAAATAAACAAATAACTAATTTTTTAAATTTCATAAAGCACCGCCTTTTTTGATTTAAAATATTTATTAATTAAAATATTTTATTTAAGCTAGCTTAACATAAAAATTTTTTAAAGTCAATACTTTACTTTAAAAGCATATAAGTACAAAAATTCCAACAAAAAAGGCGATTTAAAATCGCCTTTTTAAATAATTATTTACTTGTCAATTCTATAAATTCGTCTATTTCTTCTTTTATGCTTTCTAATGATTTTAACCAGAAATCTTTTTTAGTTAAATCAATATTCATAACTTTTGCAACATCTTCACAATTATTGATTGTAGTAGCTTTTAAAAGTTCTTGGTATTTTTCTACGAAGCCATTTGGATTTTCTTTGTAGATTGCATAAAGTCCTCTTGAGAAAAGTCCACCAAATGAATATGGATAATTGTAGAATGAGAAACCTGCTGAATAGTAATGAGGTTTACAAGCCCACATAAATGGATGATAAGTTTTAGGATCAAGTCCATCTCCATAAGTTTTTTCTTGAGCATTTCTCATAATTTCTTCAAGTTCTTCAGTCATCATAAAGTGGTCGAGTTTTCTTTCAAAAACTTCTTTTTCAAACAAAAATCTTGAATAGATGTCAACAGTTATTTGAGCACAGTCAGAAATTTGTGATTCCATTAAAGTAATTTTTTCTTCTTCTGACGCTTCATTTAATGCTGCAGACATAATTAAGTTTTCATTGAAAATTGATGCTGTTTCAGCAACAGGCATTGAATAATCCCAATTTAAAGGTAGGTGATTTTCAACATGAAGTCCATGATAAGCATGACCTAATTCATGAGCAAGAGTTAAAACAGAAGAAAGACTTCCGTCAAAATTCATCATTACTCTTGATTGTTTTATAAATGGAAGATTGCTACAGAAAGCTCCACCAACTTTTCCTTTTTTAGGGAAGTAGTCAACATAATTGTTGTCAAAAGCTCCTTTAACCATTTTTACCATATCATCTGAAAAAGTTGCAAAATGTTTTAATAAAAATTCTTGAGCTTCTTCAACAGTAAAAGTTCTATTGCTTTCTCCAATACTTGCAAAAAGGTCATAGAATTTTAATCCACCTTCATATCCTAAAAGTTTTGCTTTATGTTTAAAGTATCTTCTAAAATGAGGTAGGTAGTCGTCAATGCTTGACCAAAGAGCATCTAGTGTTTCTCTCTTCAATCTTGCATTTTCTAAAGATTCATCAAGAGCGGTTTCAAAACCTCTCATCTTTGAAGTTGTATTAACTTCTTGCTTGATATTATTTAATGAAAATGCTATTGAATCCTTTATGCTGTCATAAAGTTTCAATTCGCTGTAAAATGCTTCTTTTCTTGTTTCTGCATCTTCAGAATAAGCTAAATTTCTAATTTCACTTAGTGTTTTTTCTTCTCCTCTAAATTCGATGGATGCTTTTGATGTTAAGAAGTTAAACATAAATTCCCAAGCATTTGAGCTTGAAAGTTTCATCTTTGCGATAACTTCTTCAATATCTTCAGGCAATACATGTTTTAAAGCCTGTTTTTTATTCTTAAAGAAGAATTCATATTCTTTTAAATATTCATCCTTTGTTATATCAACAGTGATTGAACCTAAAAATTTATCAACTTTTGTAAAAGTCTTTGCATAGTTTGAAAGTTTTGCATTCAAATTATTGCTATAATAAGTTGATTTTTCATCAGTTGTATTTATAGCTTGATTAAGCTCAATAAATGAAAAAACTCTATAAATTGTAGTATTAACTTCTTCCAAAATTTTTATAACTGATTTAACACTTTCTAAATTGTCTTCTAAATTAAGTTTGCCTAAATCAGTTAGCAAAGTGTCAATTTTTTTAAAATCATTTTGAAATTCATCACTATCATAAGAAGGATAAATTTCAACTAATGAATATTGTTGCTCCATAACTCTCTCCTTTACATATTATTTTTTAAGTAATACTTTCCACTCATTTTCCTTAAATCCTATAAGGAAAATTTTGCTTTCTTCGTCGATTAATACAGGTCTTTTTATAAGTGAGCCGTCTTTAATCAACAACTTAAAAGCTTCTTCGTCAGCAAGATCTTCAAAAGTTTCTTTTAAATTTAAATCTCTATAAGTCTTACCGCTAGTATTAAAAAGTCTCTTAAGTCCCATACTTCCTTGAACAGCTTTTATTTGAGCCTTAGTTGGAGTTTTCTCTTTAAGACTAATTTCTTCAAATTCAATTCCATTTTCTTTTAGGAATTTCTTCGCTCTTTTACAAGTCGTACAATTTGGATATTCAAAAAAAAGTTTCATTATAACACCTCCCATACAGAATTATTATATATAATCAAATTTATTAATTCATACTACTTATCCATTTAAGACAAGTTTTTTGTAAAAATAAATAAAATGAATTTTACATGCTCTATTAACATACCCATTTTATTACAGTAACCTTAAATAAAGTTAAAAAGAAATTATAATAAAATATATTTTTCAGTTTTTAAGTCAAAACATTAAAGTTAAATAAGCATTATATTAATCTAATTTTAACATTAATTTAAAATAAAATCAACAAAGGTTTATTAGTTATAAATAAAAAACGAAAGAATTATAAATTTTAAAATAAATAATAAAAAATTTTTAAAAAATACATTAAAAGGTATTGTGTAATATATAGTAGTATGATAGAATATATGTAAGATAATAAATAAAGTAAGAAAAATTCAAAATAAATAATATAAAAGGAGGTAAAAATGGATACTCAAATTAAAAAAGGACTTTTAGATCTCTGTGTCTTGAGCTTTTTAATGGATAAGGATATGTATGGATATGAAATTGTTCAAAATATTTCAAAATCCATTGAAGTAAGTGAAGGCACGATATATCCGATTCTCAGGCGACTAAGCAAAGATGGTTTTTTTGAAACCTATATTGTTGAGTCAAACGAGGGACCCGCAAGAAAGTATTACAGAATTACAGTTTCCGGAATGGAACATTATAAAAATCAGTTGGAATTATGGGAAAAATTGAAAAATGGAATGGATAGCATTTTGAAGAGAGGTGAAAGCAATGATAAATAAAGTTGATTATTTAGATGTCTTAAAGGATTATCTTTTAAAATATTATTCCGAAGAGGAGAGTTTGGATATTTTAAGAGATTATGAAGAATATTTTTTAAATGGAAAACTGGACGGAAAAACTGAAGAAGAAATTATTTTAGAGCTTGGTTCTCCTAAAAAAATCGTTCAAGAGCTTAGAGCAGAGGAGAAAAACATTTCTACTAAAAAAGGTGTTTTCTCTAATTTGAGTAAAAAGTTTGACGGATGGTTCGAAAAAGGACTTTCAGAAAGATACTCAAGTGGTGAAATTGAAATAATGGAAAATAAATGTGATAAGATGATTGAAAAATATGGAATTTTTACATTTATGTTCCTTGCAATATTTTCGGTTGTTGAGATGTTTTTGGGCTTAAGATTTTTAGTGGGTTTCACAGAAATGCTAGGAATATATATAATATCAATGTCTTTTTTGGTTCGTACAAATAAAGGATTACAAACAAAAGAGGGAAAACTACTAACATTTGTAAATATAATTTTTGTGGTTATATTATTTGTATTGGCTTTTAGAGGAAGCATTGATTTACTAAGAATTGGATTTGATTTAGCTTTCTTTATGGCTGTTATTTTAGTATTCTTCTTTTCAAAGGGAATGTTTTTCCTTATATTAATTTCTCTATTATTCGCTATAATTTTCATAATTCTAGGTGGAATTTGGTTTTTCTTTGTAGGAATAACTATATTTGGAGTTGGACTTGCATTTTTCTTAACTCCAATCACTTTAACGGCACTATCAACACTATCACTTAGTTTTTTGTGGATAGTATTTCCGATAATGCTTGCGATTGGGCTTTTTATAGCTATGAGTATATTAATTAAATACTACTCCCTAGCCATTTATAGATTGGTATTGAAATATAATGACTGGATTAAAATAAAATTTATGTACTCAAGAGTTTATGGACAAAAAACAAAGGAGGACTAATATGAGAGGAAAATATTTTAAACTGAAAGTATTTGCAATTATTTCCTTTTCTCTAATTGTTATTGGAGCTACAGGAACTTATAAGATGAGCTGTGAAATGCAAAAGAAAGTTACCAAGGAAATTGACAAAAAATATACTTATGCAACTAAAGAAATTTTAAAAACAGAAAAAGAAATAAAATATGTAGATTTGACTAAATATGAAGGTTATAATGTAGAAATAAAGAAAAGTAGGGACAACTTTAATCGTGTAACTGTAACATATAAAGACAAATATTTTGAAAACGAATCTGAATTTGATGAAAAAAATGAAAATAAGATTGATATTATAACAAGAAGAATAGATAGTGAAAAAAAGTCAAGATTTGATTATGTTAGTAAATTTATTGATGATTCAGTTATCTATAATAAGTTCTCATCTTTATTTTTAGGATCTATTTCAAAAAATGATGAAACAAAAATAGTTTTTGAAGTAAAAAGTCCAATTGAAATAATGGGAGTGTCAAACGGAAGTGAAAAAAATGAATTATTAAAAAAAGAATTGACTTACAATGTATATAATAAAAATTTATTTTCAGGAAGTTTTTTTAAAAGCATACTTAATCAATTTACTGAATTTACCATCAAAGATGTAAATTTAGAAAAAATTGAGATTCCAAACAGTAATATTAAAACTTTAAATTATACTACTACAAATATTGAAAAATTATTGATAACAGGACGTAGGACTTCTAATAACGTAGATAATGATGATGTTTTGCCAACTGTTAATGTAGATACTAAAAATGTTAAAGATTTTGTTGAAGTTGATTTGAATACTTTAAATACTAACTTAAATATTAAGGGAGCTAAAAAAGTTATCCTTGAAGGAATGCCAAGTTCTGGGGAAATAGTAGTAAAATATAAAGTAAATGGAGAAGAAAAAAGTTTTGTAATAAATGAATCTGATAAAAGTGATTCTACTACGAGAAAGATTATAAATATTGAAAGCGAAAAAATATTTAGAACGGCAATGGATAGTTCAATTATTAATAGCAAATTAAATAAAATTACGGATTTAAAAGAAATTAAATAAGAGAAATGCAGATTTTTAATAATCTGCATTTTTTAATGATCTAATAATA
>CABRGI010000006.1 GCA_902470455.1 uncultured Parvimonas sp. | reverse complement strand
GTCAGACCTACTTTTGCTTGTAAACAAGCAAAGTTAGGGCTAGATTCACTTCACTAATGACGTATAAGTAAATATTCTTCGTTTAATAGCTAGACGTTAAAAGTAGATAATCATCAAATATTATTAAAAAAATTTTATTTTAAAATTGCATAAAAAATAAAATAATTCACGTCATAGTAGTTAGCAAAGGAAAGCCCCCAACACGTCATTTCGACCGGAACGTAACGTAGTGAAGTGAAGCGGAGAAATCTCATAAAGCCCTGTGATTCTTAAAACAACTTTTATAGTCTATTTTGCTTGGATAAAAATTAGGGAAATTCAATATTATTATGTATCTACGATACATTTACTTATTCTTGTAAACAAGAATAAGTATGAGATTTCTCCATTTCGCTAACGCTACAGTCGAAATGACGTATAAGAGAAAGAACGTAGTTATGTAGCTAGACGTTAAAAGTAAAAAAACTTTCGAAAAATAATAAATAATTTTATAAAATAAAATAATTCACGTCATAATACTATGTGAATAAAGGCTCCCAACACGTCATCTCGACCGGAGTTGAGCAAAGCGAAACGAAGTGGAGAGATCTCCTAAGGCTCCGTACTTGGTAATCAAAAGCTAGGACTAGATTCACTTAGCTCAAGATGACGTATAAGGAAATAACTTTGATTAATAGCCTAATGTTAGCCGTAAATAAACTTATAATAATATATAAAGTAAAATAAATAACATCAAAAATTTATTTATCCATGTTGCCTGATAGTTCTATCAAAAATACAATTCCCATCTCGTTTTTTTCTACTTTGTATTTTATTCCGTAGTTTAATAAAATATTTTTAACTATATACAATCCTAAACCATTACTGTTTTCTTTATTTAAGCTAAAACTAATTTCAAATATTTTATTTACATCCAAATTTTCATTATCCTTATAGGAATTTTCGATATAAAGCCAATCATCTTTCGTTCCGATATTTATTACACCATTTTCGTCGGAATATTTAACTGCATTGTTTATCAAATTGGATAGCACAATTTTGAGTGCAGTCATTCCTATATAGATTTTTTCATTTTTCAGATTATTGTTGACTTTTATATTTCTGTTATTTGCAAGTAACATATATTGTTTCAATACATCTTCTAAAATATCATTTACTATTATTATTTCCTCATCGTTTTTCAAATGTTCAAAGGAAGAAACCGACAGCATTTGTGAGATACTTCTAGTTAAATGATCAACTATTTCAATACAATTTTCAATATACAAATCTCTATTTTTATATTTTCCGATATTATATTTCATATTTTCCAATATTATTTTAAGACTTGCAAGAGGAGTTTTTAACTCATGTGATGTTCCTCTAAAGAAATCATATTTTAATTTCTCCAATTTTACTATCTCATCATTTTTAAGCTCTAAATCATCTATCAACTTTAAAAGAGTATTATACAAATCGTTAATCTGTTCTTTTAATTCTCCAACTTCATTTGTAGAATTGATTTTCAGATAAGCTGTTCTATCCAAACGCATCATTTTTTTTGTAACATTTTTTATTTCATTTATATTATTGGTTATTGCCTTTGCATAAATAAGCGAAACTATAATAGAGAATAAAAAGGATATAGCCAATGAATAAGGCAAGAATTTAAAGCTGAGCTCTTTAGCATCCTTTTTCATATCAGCAGTAGAAATAAATTGTATTGAGACTTTTTTCCCGTCTTTTAATTCTACTTCTCTTTCTTCGATGATTAAAGAATTATCTCCACTCTTTAAATTTACATTGATGTCATTGCCAATTTGTAATTCATCTTCTCCGTTTTCTCCTTTTATAAATGCCTTTATATCACTACTTTTAGAAAAAAATTCCAAAGACTGTTCTACAAATTTTAAATCCTTTCCCATAATATTGTTTGAGATTTCATCGGCTTTTGAATAAAGTTCCTGCTTTCTAGTTTCCAAGTAAGTTCTCGGAAAAATAAAAAATACCAATAAATGTATTAACACAATTACAGTTCCGAGAATTCCAAATGTCTGCAAAAACATTTTTGGAAATATTTTTAAATTCTTCATTTTCTCTCCAATTTATAACCAACATTTCTAATTGTTACAATACAATCCAAACCAAGTTTTTTTCTCAACTCTTTTATATAGACATCTATAACTCTGTCAAAAGGAATTTCATCCGTTTCTTTCCACACATTATCTATTATCTGTGCTCTTGTCAAAGCATGTCCTTCATTTTCCAATAAATATTTTAATATCTCAAGTTCTTTTGCATTTATATCCACATCTTCGCCATTGTATTTGGCTGTGTAACTTGTGAAATTAACTTCAGCATTATTATATTCAAATTTCTCATGACTTCCATAATGCCTTTTAATTAAAGAATCTATCCTGACTTTTAATACAGGTAATGAAAAAGGCTTTTCCATATAACCGTCCGCCAAACTTGAAAAAGCATTTATCTTATATTCCTCATCATTAAATGCTGTAAGCATTAGCACAGGTAAATTGCTTTTTTTTCTAATTTCTTTTAAGACTTCCAATCCGTTTAGAAATGGAATTTGTATATCTAAAATTACCAAATTAATCTCATTGTTATTAAATTTTATTAAGGCTTCCTGTCCATCTTTTGCTTGAATGATGTCATAACCGAATTCAGATAAATATTCAGAAATTCCCTCTCTAATAATTTCATCATCTTCGACAACTAATATTCTCATAAGCCCTCCTTTTTATGAAAATTTACTAATAATATTTTACCATAAAAAACAAAAATTATCGACGTATAAACACCGATAATTTTTGCTTTCGTATTAGAATTACGAAGTACCCCCTATGATAAAACTATTTTGTATCAATTAATAATTCTTTTGGTTTCTTTCTTAAAATATTTGAAGAAGATATTACCAAGGCGATTGCAAGTACTATTGCCATAAAGATTACTACATAAAGAAGTGTTTTTGGATTAATGCTAACATCTAAACTTGTTAATGTCTTATTAAATCCGTCAACTTCCGCACCACCACCTAATTTTGTAGTTGATGATTGTTTTGCAATTTGTTTTGCAATACTTCCTGTAACTTTCTTTAATATACTATTTCCAAGAATTTTTCCTGTATATCCAGCTAGGAAGTATGAACCTATGAATGCCGGTATTGCAACGAAAAGTAATTCTACTGCAAATTGACTGAATATTTTAGTTTTAGAAATTCCTATTGATAATAATACTGCTATTTCTTTCTTTCTGGCATTCATCCACAAGAATAATAGTAATGTAACTACTATACCTGCAAATACTAGAGAACCGATAAATAATTGATTTGCGATTGAATATATTCCTGAAATTGATTTTTGTAATGCAGGGAAGTTTGAAGAACTCTTAATTAAATTATAAGATCTCCAGTTAATATCCAATTTTTTAAGATCTTTTATTACTTGATCTAAATTTCTATTACCTTTTACAAAGAATGTTGCATCTTGGTATGTTGCTGTATCTTCAGTATTTCCATAAACTTTGGCTGCTGTATGAACATCTGTAATTAAGGTATTTTCATAAAGTTCTTGATTATAAGTTACAGCACTTTTTCCATGTCCATCAAAAAGACCTTTGATTTCTACTTCTACTGTTTCATTTGCTCTCTTTTCATTATCTGCATCATATAAATTGGATTTTAATTTAATCTTATCTCCAACTTTTAAATTGTTTTTTGCAGCTAAATCTTTATGCATTAAAATTTTATTTTTATCTTCGCTATTTAAATGTTCCCCTTCAACTAATTTATATGATCCGGAAACAAATTTTGTTTCTTTTTGAGAATTATTTACACCTGTCAACATAACTGCTCTTTTGAAGTTTTTAGCTCTTTCTGCAGATTCGTTTTGACCAGCACCCGGTGCTTGAACTATATCCAAATTGTCATCAAGATTTGCAACACTGTTGATTCTCTTAACAAAATTATCCACATGTCCTGAATCAACAATTTTCTTGATGTCTTGACCTCTTACATTACCACCACCTCTGGCAGTACCTTGATTTACTCTTCTATTTATTTCCATTGTAAAACTGTTTGTAATATTTCCAAAAGTTTCTTCTGATGCTTTATTAGTAGCATCTTTTATAGATAAACTTATCAAGCTAAGTGTTGACATTGATAAGATAATTAATAATATAATTAATGATTTTAAACTCTTTCTGGTTACGTACGCAAAAGCATTTTTAAACATTGCTTACCTCCTAATTACTTTTTGTTACTTCTTTTAATCTCTTATTATTAAGCTCAAGTATTGTATCAGCTGCACTTGCAACTTCTTTACTATGAGTTACTACTATTACACATTTATTTCTCTCTTTTGCAAGTTTTTTCAATACTTCTATTATTTCTCCCGCAGTAGTTTCATCCAAGTTACCTGTAGGTTCGTCTGCCAAAATAACCGGTGCTTCTGATACTAAAGCTCTTGCAATAGCAACTCTTTGTTGTTGTCCACCTGATAGCTTCATTACATTTCTTCTAACTTGAGTTCTATCAAGTCCCAATTCAAGCAAGATATCTTCAGATGCTTTACTATTTACCAATCTGATATTTTCTAATGGTGATAGATAATCTATAAGATTGTAGTTTTGGAATACTAAAGATATATTGTTCTTTCTGTGATTACTATAACCTGCTTTTTCTATATTTTCGTTATTGAACAAAATTTCTCCGCTGTTCGGTTTATCTAAACCTGCTAAAAGTGAAAGTAATGTTGACTTTCCTGTTCCTGATTTACCGATAATTGCATAAAATTTTCCAAGTTCAAATCCTTGATTTATTAATGATAAAACTTTTTCTTTTGAATTCGCATAACTATATGTTACATTTTTAATTTCTAATGTGTTCATTTATTTCCTCCTAGCTAATTTGTGATAAAATTTCTTTCGGTTTCTTTATTAAAATCAATCCTGATGCAAAAACTACTGATAATAGTATAATTAGCACCAAAACTCCATAACTTTGTGCAAAAGTTACTAAACTGTTCATATTATATCCACTACTTACAAAATTAGATGTAAGTGAATTCGTGTCTTCAGAACTAATCAATCCTCCAATAATTTGATTTACTACCAGATTTCCAAATATCAAAGATACGAAAATCGCAGGAAGTGATATAAATATTAATTCCATTATAAATTGACCTATAATTTTTAATTTACTTACCCCAATGGATAATAAAATTCCGATTTCATAAATTCTTTCTCTTAACCATAATATCAATATTAAGGAAAGAACTACAGAACCACCGATCATAATTGCAAAAGTCATTATTCTTATTATATGTTTAACACCGCTCAATGACTCTAAAGCTTCTTTAAATGAGTTTGAATCCTTATCAACAGTATAAGTTTTTTCCCAATCTACATTTAGCTTTTTAACTTTATTTATTGCCTCGTCCATCTTTTCAGGAGTGTTTGCAAAAAATGTCATCTTATTTACGAGTTCCTTATTTCCTTCAAGATTCAAAGCCTTTTGTGCTGAATCATAATCCGTAAACATCATATTTTCACTCAAGTCTGAAGACAATCCTGTTTGTGTCTCCTGTTTCTTTCCTGAGAAAATTCCAACAATTTCAAATTCAGTTTGCTTATTGCTTTTATCATTTTGATTTGGATTTACAAATTCTAAACTTATTTTATCGCCCAATTTTAGTTTGTTCTTTTCGGCAAACTCCTCATGAACTAATATCTTGTTTTTATCATTTTTTTCAATATTTCTTCCCTCTTTTATTGTAAAAACTCCACTACTAAACAAAACATTTCTTTTTACATTGCTTGTAGCTTGAATTGATACAACATTTTTTAAATAGCTTGGAATATCATCTCTTGTGATTTGTTGCCCGCTGTCAACTGCATTTGTATTTGACAATCTTGCCAAGCCTTCATATTGAGTAATTATCTCTTCAATTTCCTTTATATCATTTATACCTTTTAACTCATTCCTGTCAAAATATCCCTGACTGTCTTTTCTGGCTATCGTTGAAGAAGAATTCGAAGATTTATACAAAGACTTCTCCAAACTAGCTCCTGATTTCAAAATATTTAGACAAGCGTATAAACATGAAAGAACTACTGTCAAAATAATAAAAACTATCAGAGTTCTATTCTTTTTTCTTAAAACATATGCTATCGCATTTTTTACCACTGTCCTATTCAGCTCCCCTCTCTCAAATTTATTTTAATTTCAAAGTATTTTCTTTACAGTAGCTATTTTAAACTAGATTTATGAAATATTTATGAAATGAAAATGAAATATTTATGAAATGAAAAAATTTTTTGATGCCTTTTATTTTTTTAAAAATATTTCTTTTGAAATTTGAAGCTTATTTACTTTTAACGGTAAGCTCTTAAACGAAGATTCTTACTTATACGTCATTTCGACTGTAGCGAAGCGAAATGGAGAAATCTCATTTGATTGTTTACAAGTAAACAATCAAAAGTAAATATGACGCAAAGATTGTCCAAATCTTTGATTTGGATACAATCGACTGCGGAAATCTCATACTTTTGCTTAAAAAGCAAAAGTAAATGTATCGTAGAGACATCCATTACCGAAACAGCAAAATTATTTTTCTTAAAAAATATTATGACGTGAAAATTTTACACAAAAAAAGTACAGACAATATCTGTACTCTTAAGGAGCGATAGCTCCTTTTTTAATTTCATCATTTTGTTTTAATAATTTTTTTCTTATCACTAAATAGCAACAGATATGAGCTTTCGTTGTCAAAGCCCAAGAAATCGGATATGAAATGTAGAGTGATTCCTGTGTCCTATAAATTTGAAATATTGTAAATATCCAAATTACTCTGAACAGGCAAGCACCTGTTAAAGACACAATCATTGGCAAAATGGAATAACCCATTCCTCTTAAGGAGCCGACTGTTACATCCATTAGTCCGCATAGTAGGTAGGTTGCTGATACAATTTTCATTCTGTTAAGTCCGTACATAATTACTTCAGGATTATCCGTAAAAATTCCAAGAAGTATATTACCTAAAGAATATGCACCAACTCCAAGTACAAGTCCAACAACTGTAACAATTCCAAGACCTTGTAATAAAATTTTATCTATTCTATGATATTTTTTTGCTCCCATATTTTGACTTGTAAAACTCAATGTCGATTGATAGATTGAATTCATTGACATATATACAAAGCCCTCAATATTTATTGCAGCGGTATTTCCTGCAATAACAAGTTTTCCAAAAGTATTTATTGAGGATTGAATTAATACATTTGATATGCTAAATACAATTCCTTGAAGTCCTGCAGGAAGTCCTATTCTTAAAATACTTTTAACTTTATCTTTTTGTAATTTTATTTTTCTTAAATTCAAATGCATATAACCTATATTTTTCGTTAAGAAAGATATCATCATAATAGCTGAAACATATTGAGAAATTATTGTTGCTATTGCTACTCCGTCAACACTCATTTTTAAAACTATAACAAAAAATAGATTCAATATAACATTTAAGATACCGGAAACTATTAAAAAGAAAAGAGGTCTTTTTGTATCTCCGATTGCTCTTAAAAGTGCAGCACCGAAATTGTATATAGCTGCAGCGGGGCTTCCCAAGAAGATTATTTTCATATAAAGTACAGATAAATCTATAATTTCATCAGGAGTTCCCATAAGATGTAACATAGGTCTTGAAGCGATAATTCCTACAAAAAGTAAAATTGTTCCGGAAATAATTGCAAGACCGATTGCATTATGAACAGTATCAGAAGCATTTTTATAATCTCTTGCACCACAATATTTTCCCATTGTTACACTTATTCCCATAGAAATTCCGATTAATAAACTTACAAGTAAATTTATTAGTGATGAAGTCGCTCCAACTCCTGCAAGTGCTGTGCTTCCGGAATATCGTCCGACAACTATTATGTCTATTGTATTAAAAAGTAATTGAAAAACACTTGTAAAAATAATGGGAATTGAAAAAAATATCATTTTTCTCAAGGTCTTTCCATTTATCATATCTATTTCATTGCTTTTAACCATTATATCCTCCGTAAAAAATCTAAAATTATTCTAAAATCATAACATATATTCAAAAGATTTGCAATAAAAAATATCGAGTTAATTTTTTTGTATTTAATTTGGTGTATTTTGCTGATATTCAATTATAATCAACTTCTTATATGAAATAGATTTATCTTCTGACTTTGTGTTTTCTGTCGAGATGAAGTATAGAGGGGTTATGGAGTTTTTTATTTAATGAGCAGTATGATAAAATTAAATTGTATCATATATAAATAGAAAAAAATTAATGAAAGTGATATAATAGAATAGAAAAGTAGAAATAGTACATAATTGTTGATAGTAATATGATAATTAGAAATGTTCAAAGTATTATAATTATTACAACACTAAAGTAAAAATTTGATTGGAATTTTATAAGGAGAATATATTATGAATAGTGGAATATCTATCGGTAAAGGCATTTTATGGGTATTAGTTTGGTTTGGATTTATGTTTATATATACTGCTCTTGATATTGTAATATGGAGAAAAATTGCTCCGAATTACAGTAGAATTTTGAATATAATAACTGTTGCATTGAGTATGGTTGTATTTTTTGTTTTATTGGAAAGAAAAGAGAATTTCAAACTTAATTTACTAGCAAATGTTTCTATTCAAGGAATGGTAATAGCTATATGTTGTTCAATATTATTCTATTTTCTTTTAGATAAAGGGTTAGATCCTATATTTGAAAGTATTTTTCCAACGAGTAAGGAAAATTATCAACAGACAATTCAATCAATAATTTCTTCACCTATTGTAAGTCTAATTGATTTTTGTATATTTGCTCCTATTCTTGAAGAACTTTTAATGAGGGGATTTATACTAAACGGTTTATCCGTAAATTATGGAATTATTGTTGCTTTACTTATATCTTCGATACTGTTTGCATTATTACACTTTAATATTGCTCAAATAATTCCTTCATTTATTTGTGGGATAATATTAGGTTTGATTTATTTATATACAGGTTCAATACTTTCCTGTATATTTGCTCATATGGGATATAATTTAATATCATATATTATGATAATTTTACCCATTTACAATAAGTAAATGGTTGTGATAACTTTATTTTAATCAATAATCTTTACTACAGAAAAAATATTCCCAAGTCTTTAATTTGTTATAATCGACTTTGGGAATATTATTATACTATTTATTTTTGTTTAGATTACATTTAAGTCCCTTTTATCTACTTTTGTTAAGTATCTTGTAAAAAATTTAATTAAATTTTCTGTCATACAATAATGATGCATTTAAAATTACAAGTATTGAGCCTAGATTGTGCACTATTGCACCAATTAATGGATTTAAAACTCCAAGTACTGATAAAATTACTGCTATAAAGTTAATTAAAAGAGATGCTGCAATATTGAATTTTATCGTCTTAACTGTTGCATTAGCAAGTTTTTTCAGATAAACTATTTTTGAAACATCATGTCCCATTAGTACAATATTTGCACTCTCAATTGAAATGTCACTACCTGTTTTTCCCATTGCAACTGAAACATCAGATAGTTTAAGAGCGGGAGCATCGTTTATTCCATCTCCAATCATACAAACTACATTATTTTATATTTTCAAACTTTTCTTCAGGAGAAAGCTCCGCTTTAACATTTGTAATTCCAACTTTTTCTGAAAAATATTTTGCAGTTGAAAGATTATCTCCAGTTAAAAGTAGTGGTTCAATTTCAAAGTTTTTTAAGTTCTCAACCATTTCTTTTGCATTTTCTCTTAGTGTATCTGATAGTGTTACTATTGATAAAACGTCTTTTTCATTCCCGAAAAGAATTATATTTTTAGCTTCACTTGAGTATTTTTCAATTTTTTCTTTAACATTTTCTTTGATATTTATATTATTTTCTTTAAAGTATTTTTCATTACCACAGAAATATTTATTTCCTAAAATTTCTCCTTCAACACCTCTTGCAATTTTCATTTTAAAGTTTTCAACAACTTCTTTTTTGATATTTTTTTCATCTAAATATTCTGTTACAGACTTTGCGATAGGATGTTCGCTTTTTGATTCTAAACTTGAAATTAAGGACATTATTTTTTCATCTGATAAGTCTGAAAAAATTTCTATATCATTTACATTTAATTTTCCATAAGTTAAAGTTCCCGTTTTGTCAAAGGCTATTTTATTAACTTTTGCCAGTTTTTCAAGGGCATTAAATGTTTTTATAATCACACCATGTTTACTTGCTTGACCGATTGAAGCCATAACAGCAGTTGGAGTTGATAAGAATAGGGCACAAGGACAAAATACAACTAAAACTGTTACCGCTCTATTTATTGAAGTGTATAAATTAAAATTAGATAAAATCAGTATTACAAAAGTTGTAATTGCAATTAAAAGTGCAGTTGGAACGAGTTTAACTGCAAGTCTGTCAATTACAGTTTGCATTGGAGTTTGTTCTTTTTCTGCTCTTTCAACCAAGTCGATAAATTTTTGCAAGGAAGAATTTTCAACATCTTTGGCTACGATGTCAATACTTCCAAAACAGTTCATAGAACCACAGAAGACTTCATCTCCTACAGTTTTGTCAACCGGTAAACTTTCTCCGGTTAGAATTGACTGATCTATTGAAGCAAAACCCTCTTTTATAATTCCATCAACTGAAATTATTTCTCCGGGCATAACTCTGATTATATCTCCATTTTCAATTTCTTCAATCGAAACTTCTTTAACAGTATAAGAATCATTAGTTTTAATAAGTTTCTTTGCTTTTTTTGGAGCGGAAGAAATTAAATCATTAAGACCTTTTTTGGCTCTGTCAACTGTATAGTCTTCCAAAAGCTCTCCAATTGCCATAAGAATTGCAATTTCACCTGCTGCGAAGTATTCACCAACAAAGACTGACGCAATTACCGCAATTGAGATTAAAAGCGAATTTTTAATTTTAAATTTTATTAAATTTTTAACAGCACCTACTAGAAAAGGAAAAGCGGAAATAAAAATGCTTATCCAAACCGGTTTAAATACGGTTTCTATCTTTAAAAGATTTAAAACTACATTTAGTACAAAAAATGCTATTGAAATTAGAGTAAAGTTTAAACCGCTAAAAAGTTTTGAAATTTTGTTTATCATATAGTCCTCCTTGATTTTTTCTGTCTATAATGCTACAATTAATTTAATAACGAACACTTTGTTTGATTTAATTGTATCACTAAAGATATTACATATCAATAAGCAATTAATCAAAAAAGTAATACTTTGAACATTTTTTAAAAAATGTATGGGGGATTTTATGAATAGACAACAAATTAAAACTAGAAAAGCAATTTTTATGGCATTTACAGAGCTTTTATCAAAGAAAAATTATAATAAAATTACAGTTCAGGAAATTATAGACCTTGCAGATATAGGTAGAAGTACATTTTATTCTCATTTTGAAACGAAGGATGATTTATTAAAAGAAATTTGTAGAGAATTATTTGACCATATTTTTTCCAATGATTTGAGTAGGGAATGTTCAAAAGTTTTTGAAAACTCCAAGAGAAATCCTAAAATCTTAATAACACATATACTCTATCATCTAAAGGAGAATAAGGAAAAATTTATAAAGGTTTTAAGTTGTGAAAGTAATGATTTATTTTTAGAATATTTCAAAACATATCTATTTAAGGTTATTGATGAATATATAATTATTGATAATACAGAAGATGAAAAATTCAAAAAATTCCTAAAAAATCATATTTGTTGTTCATTTGTAGAAACTGTTAAATGGTGGATAAAAAATCAGATGAAGGAAAGTCCTGAAGAAATGTCAGACTACTTTTTCAAAGTTGTAAATCCTATTTTATAATAATAAAAGCAAAAAGTGTAGATGAAATATCTACACTTTTTTGGGAATGTTATGACATAAAGTCTTAGAATGCAGGAACAACAGCTCCGTTATATGTTTTATTTATGAATTCTTTAACTTTTTCGCTTTGTAATGCTTTTAAAACTTTTTTGTATGTTTCGTTATTTTCTTCTCCAGTTCTAACTGCTAATAAGTTTGCATAAGGAGAGTCTTTTCCTTCGATGAATTTTGCATCTTTTGTTGGGTTAAGTCCAGCTTCAATTGCATAGTTTCCGTTTATTACAGCACCGTCAACATCATTAATAACTCTTGGTAATTGAGCAGCTTCAACTTCAGTAAATTTAATGTTCTTTGGATTTTCAACAATGTCTTTTACACTTGATAAAATATTTGTATTGTCTTTTAATTTGATTAAACCGTTTTTGTCAAGTAAGATTAAAGCTCTTGCTCCGTTTGAAGCGTCATTTGGAATTGCTATTTCAGCACCGTCTTTGATATCAGCTTTTCCTTTTAAGTATAATCCCATTGGTTCAACGTGAACATTTCCAAGCGCTGAAATCTTAGTGTTCTTTTCTGAGTTAAATTTGTCTAAATATGGTTTATGTTGGAAGAAGTTAATATCTAATTCTTTTCCATCTAAAGCTAAGTTTGGTTGAACATAATCAGTGAAAGTTACAATTTCAAGTTTAATTCCTTCTTTTTCTAAATCTTCTTTAACTAATTCAACTAATTTTTGGTGAGGTTCCGGAGAAACTCCGATTTTTACAACTTTAGTTTCTACTTTTGTTTCTTTCTTTTCTGCGTTTTTATTGTCTGAGCTCTTTGCTCCACATGCTGTAGTTAAAACTACAACTAATCCTAATGCTAATGCTAATAATTTTTTTCTCATATTTTTTCTCCTATACATTTATTTTTTTATTTATTTTTTTGGAAATCAAATTTCCTAAGAATTGTACAATTTGTACTAATAATATTATTATGATAACAGGAACTGTCATTTCTAAATACTTAAATCTATGATAACCATAAGTAATAGCTAAGTCTCCAAGACCTTTTGCACCAACTGTACCTGCCATTGCTGAATAACCAATTAAGTTTATAATCGTTAAAGTAATTCCATTTACTAAAGTTGGCAAGGATTCAGAAAGCATAATTTTAATAATTTCGAAATCACTTGAACCGATTGAAATACTTGCCTCTATAGTTCCGCTATCAACTTCCTTTAAAGCATTTTCAAAAATTCTTGCTACAAAAGGTATTGCTGAAACGGTTAATGGAATAATGGCAGCTGTTGGGCCTATCATTTTTCCAGTCAAAACTTTTGAAACAGGTAAGATATAAATTATCAAGATAAGAAATGGAACAGATCTAAAGATATTTACAATAAAACTTAAGATTGAATAAACAAATTTGTTGCTCTTTATTCCATTTTTATCTGTAATAACTAAAATAACTCCTAAAAATCCACCAATAATAGTTGAGAATAATGATGAAAAGAATACCATATAAATTGTCTGAAAAGTTGCATTTATTAATAAATTATCCATCTTACTTTACCTCCTCAACTAATACTTTTTTATCTTCAAGGAAGTTTTTAATTTCATCAACTCTTTCTTTTTCAAAGATTTCGACAATTAAATGTCCGACCTTACCCTCTTTAATCTTGTCAATATTACCACTTATAATATTAATATCAAGATCTTTTTGACGAATAAGCTCTGATATAATAGGCTTTGTAGTCGTTTCCTTTGTAAAACCAAGTCTTAAAATACAACCCTTATAATCTTCTACAGGTAATTCATCATAGTCATCAAATTGTGGAAGATTTTCAATGAATTTTTTTGTTGTTGCTGTTTTTGGTGAAGTGAAAAGTTTTAAAACAGTATCCTGTT
>CABRGI010000005.1 GCA_902470455.1 uncultured Parvimonas sp. | reverse complement strand
TTCTTTTTTATTATATAATTCTTCCTCTGAAACATTAGACATTTTCATCATATTTAAAATTATTTTTTCCATATCTACAACTGGTGAAATAAACATAGCTTTTTTAATTTTCTTATCCGATAATGCAAGCATAGAATAATAAGCTCCCAAACTATTTGCTATTAGATAAATATCATCATATTCAGAGACTATGGAATCAAAAAACTTTAAAAATTCTATCTTGGCATCCCAAGGAAATTCAGATTTATAATCAAAGCCAATAATTTTATATTCATCACTAAAAAATTTTTTATAATGTTCTGCTTCAACAGAATTCCCGCCTTTCCCATGTATGTATATAACTGCATTTTTCATTATAACACCTCTATTTTTTATAAAATTCGGGATTAAATACAATTGTTCCATATTTTAATTTAGGTAATTTAATTATCTCATCATATAATTTATTAACTTCTTTAAACGGCTTAATAGATAAATGTTCTATATTTTTAAGACTTAAAAGTGGAGTGTAATCCTTACTTTTTACAATACTTGTAAAAAATCTAAAAAATCTTAATTGCTTCATATCTTTCAAAAAATCAATAGAATCTATATGAATATTCTTTGGGGCAAAACAATCCCCCTCAATTGTAAGACTTTCCAATTTTTTAAGTTTTGTAAGTGGACTATAATCGTCAATTTTTTGAAAATTTTCGACTGTTAAAGCTACTAAATTTTCTAATTTCGAAATTGGTTCAATACTTCCCACACTTGAACCTGAACCTAAATGAAGGAATTCAAGATTTACAAGATTTGAAATCTTTGAAATATCTGGATAAACTCCCCATTTAATATATAATTTTTTAAGATTTTGTTGTGAACAAACCGCATTAAACAACTCTTGTGGCATTCTTGTACAAAATGTAAGTTCTGTAAAAGCCGTTGGATTTTTAATTAAAAAATCACACCATTCATTTACAACATTTTTTCTTGCCTTTGCAGTTTTGTACTTTGAATTAGAACTATCATCCAATTGAGTACAATTTATTATAATTGCACTTTCTCCATTATATTCAGAAACCTCAACAATACTTCTAGGTCTATTTTCATTTTTGAAGTAATAATCATAACCGTATATTAATTGTTTTTCATTTAAAACCATTTTTTACTCCTTTCTATTTAAGAAGATTATATCTAAATTTTCATTGCAAATACTTTATTATGATTATATCATAAGTATATATTTCATTCAATTTAAGTTGATATGCTTGTGGGCTTATGAGATTTACATATTTTATGTATCTTCGATACATTCACTTATGCTTGTAAACAAGCATAAGTATGAGATCTCTCCATTCCGCTCTGCTCCAGTCGAGATGACGTGTTTGGGAAATATCTTCGATTAGTAGCTTAACGTTAATAGTAAATAAACATCAAACTATATTTATAACCTTATACAACGATATGTTTCACGTCATAGCAACTTGCAAAACAATGCCTCTAACACGTCATCTCGACCGAAATGAGTGAAACGAATGGAGCGGAGAGATCTCACTACTATTATTTGTTTACAAATAATAGTAAGTCCTGTAAAGGACTTATAAACGATATAACATTTATATAACTCCAATGAAATTATCCTAAAGACTTTTAATTAATAAGCCTTTTACATTGTATGTATCTTTGATACATTCACTTATGCTTGTAAACAAGCATAAGTATTAGATCTCCAGAGTCATTGTATCAAAAAATACAACGACCCCGTCAGACCTACTTTTGTTTACAAGTAAACAAAGTTAGGGCTAGATTCACGTTGGTCGAGATGACGTGTTTAGGAAATATCTTCGATTAGTAGCTTAACGTTAGTAATAAATAAAATTCAAATTTTATTAATTTTTTATTTGATTGCAATCAGTTCAATAAATCTTACTTTTCACATAAAAAAGACGATATTTCTATCGCCTTTTTTAATATATAACTTCAAATTTTATACAACAAAAACTACTTACAGAATTAATAAGTGGTTTTTCAAACCTATCGAATTCGATAGGTTTAATATAATATTCTACCTACTCAAAATGCTGTCTAATTTTTCCAACAACTTTTCTTTCATTGATTTGAGTTCCTCTGATGTTGGTCTCGTAGAATCATCATACATTTTTTCCATTGGGTACCACCAAACAGGTCCTTTACCTTTGTTACCATATTCTCCTATATCTCCAGTTATTCTCGGAAATAAATGCCAATGAAGATGAGAATCCCCATTTCCAAGCAATTCATAATTCATTTTTTCACAGTCAAAGGCCTTTGCTACCGATTCTCCAACAAGAGACATTTCCTCCAAAAATTTTATTTTAAAATCTTTATCTAGTTCAAATAATTCGGTTTTATGAACTTTACACAAAAAAATAGTATATCCTTTAAAATGTTGATTATCTCCTAGAACAACATATCCTGTTTCTAATTCCTTAACAAAATAAGGATTTGTACAATCTTTAATCCTTTTTATTCTTTCACAAATCAAACACATTTTCTTTACCATCGCTTCATATTTTTTTCGAATTTTGTTGTATATGCTTCTTTTAGTTCGTCAGAACTTATTCCATAACAAAGTAGGACATCATTATAATACATCAATACATCTGACATTTCTTCTACAAGATGTTGACGAAGTTCTTTATCATCAAGTGATTTTTCGTCTCCGTTCTTTTTTATAATATCTATAACTTCTCCAATTTCTCCAATCATCCACAATAATTTATTTTTTCCAACCACTGGACTGATAGTCTCCCATTTATCTTTGTATTTATCTTGTAATTCTCTTTGCATTTCAAGCATTTCATTTATAGAAAAATCACTCATTAATTTTCCCCTTTCTACTTTACCTATACATAGCCAATTCTATGCTATCCATGTATTGCCCTAATGACATATTGAATTTCTTATAGTCTGCATCTTTGAACTCATCTGTTGCACAGGCAACGGAAACTCTTACAGTTTGTAATTGATTAAAGAATGTTATCATTAATGGAACTTGAATAATCTTTGAAACTCCTCTAATAGTCATTGTTCTTGCTTCGTATAATTGTAAAATTTCTTCTTTTGAATTGATATTCACTTTATTATTATCAACTAGAATTTCTACATTATCATAGTATTCATATACTAAACTAACTGCCCTACAAATATTCTCCCAGCCAACTTTATATGTCAAATTATATTCAGCTAAAAGCCAATCATTTTCTTTTTTTACGCCCAATAGTAACATAATCTCTTCTCCTCCAAATTTATTTAAACTTAAATAAGTCCTTCAGCCTTCATACGAATTGCATAGAACTCCTGAAATATATCCGGCTCATTTCCTATTGTTTCTTTCATTTGAATCAACTTTCTTTTTCCAACTCGTCTATCTAAAATCGCAAAAATTCTTACTAGTAAATTTTCACTTTTTAGGCTTATTTCTATGCTTTGATTGTCAAATTCTGCAAAGGCTTTATAAAAACAACGTTGGTCAAATACTCCCAATTCTAAAGCTGTATCGTCCATAAATGCATTTTCTTTTTTCATTCTTTCTTCGTATTTTTCATCTTTAGGAAATAAATCGGCTTTAAACCAGTTATTCCAAAAACAACCTTTGATGATTTCTTTTCCGTCATATCTTATTGCTGCTCGTCCCTCATGGTCAGGACTTTTGCTATAAGTTGTAGCAAAATATTGAATATGCCCTTGTAGGCTTTCAGCAAGATATTCTTTTTCAAGTTTTTTTCTTATACCGCTCCAACTAGCCAATATTATCTCCTCCTTTTTAATCAATTTTATTTAGCTATATTTTGACTATTTTTTAAAAATAGACATCGGAATATAATTTACATAAATAGATAGACCAATGCAAATTAATACATTTTTAGAATCTCCAGGCATTGTCTCTAAAAACATTCTCCAATTTCCTCCAGTAAAATAAGAATTATAAATTATAGCAGAATAAATAAAATTTATAGAGCATAATGCAGTTATCAACAAACTTATCCTTTTAAAAACTATGAAATTTTCACCTTTATATTCCTTAATCCGACCAATTAAGGCAAAAACAATTCCTCCAATTGCTATTATTAACCACATATCCGCCTCCTAAAAATCTTTTCCTATTATTTTATATTTTACATCATATTTATTGATATTTCAAATATAAAAAAACAGTAAATCCATATTGATTTACTGTTTAAATTATTTTTCTATTTCTTATCTCTAAAAAGCGGAATCGCATTTATTAAAATAGACATAAAAACGCAAAACCATAATATCCTACTAACTGATGGAACGACATCCATAAGTGCACTCCAATCTTCTTTAAGGACATAGCTTGAAGCTTGAGAATAAAATGCACATACAGTCAATGCTGTTAGTGATAAACTTATAAACCCGAACCATTTTGAATTTTTATTATTAAGTGAAAATACAATATTCAATATTGCAAAAATTATCGCTCCAATACCAATTATTAACCACATAACTACCTCCTTAAATTCTATTTTCCTTACTATTCTATATTTTACCTTATATTTATTGATATTTCAAATATAAAAAAAAAACAGTAAATCCTATTGACTTACTGTTAAACTGCTATATTTTAGCTTAAACAAAATCAAATTTATAAATCTCTACGCAAATAAATCATATCAACCAATTGGATACCATCTTCATATATTGGGTGATTATAATTTTCCGTAAAAAAATTTTTGACAGTGTGAGAGCGAGAAAATCCACATTTCAAATAAAAATCAATAGTTTTAGGACTATCTCCCGTGCCAACTTGTAATGTAGAAAATTGATTTTTATATTTAGTAACAACAAAATCAATTAGAATTTTTCCGTAACCCATTCTTTGAAAGTTAGGGTTTGTAGCAATATTTTTTATTTCAAGAACTCCATTTCCCTCATCAGTAACTACACATTCAGATTTAACACCATTATCCTCTATAATAAACATTATTCCTCTATCAATATATTTGTCAATCATATCTTCTTGTTCATCAGCAAGAAGCAGAAGCTCCATATACTGCTTTTTGTTTTTTCTAATTTCCAATATCTTCATAATTTTATCCTAAAACTTCAACTTATTTAATCATTTATATTCATCATCACATTATTATACATATTTTTCAAACCTAGACTGTTCAATTATCTTATCTCCAAGTAAAGTAATTGCCTTTTGTGGACATAGACTTATACATCTATAACACATTGTGCATTTGTTTTCAGGAACTGCCTTTTTATCTTTTATGCGGATATTTTTCATCGGACAAACCCTACTACATAAACCACAACCATTACAATCATCGTTTATTTTTAACTTATCAGTATATCCCATAGTTTTACGATAAAACCATAATCTTTGCCCAAAAAAACCCTTCAAATGTGATATGAAAGATAGTCCTTCTCTTGGATATTTTCCCTTTTTAATCTGTTCTGCAACTTCTTCTAATCGCTTATCTGTATTTTTTACTATTTGCCTATTTTCTTCAATATCTTTCTTCAACAGCTTACTGTCGCAAACGGAGTCAGGCATTTTTATCTGTATGCCTCCCAGAATTTCTGCTCCATATTTTTTTAAAATTCTTGCAGTACATCCCGCTCCATCTCCACTGAAAAGTCCCATTGTATTTACACAAAAAACTTTTTTACCTTTCCAAAGAGAACTATTTTTCTTAATAAAATCTCGTACCATAAATGGAGCATTAGAAAATTGAGTTGGATATCCTAAAAAAATCACATCCTCTTCTTTTAATAAATCTATAATCTGTGGAAATTCTAAAGGAACACATTTTGACTTATCATCTATCAAATTTACAAGTTTTTCAACACAATGTTTCGTGTTTCCTGTTCCACTTAAATAAATGCCTATCATATATTCCTCCAATGAATTCTAATCTACCAATTTTACTTTTCTATATCATCTAAAAATTCTTCTACTTTTTCCAAATATTCTTTTGGCTGATCCCCGTGAATGTCGTGCATAGAATCGAATCCCTCAATTAAAGTACTACCTTTAATCAATTCTTTAACACGATTTGCATCCTTTTCATCCATTGCAGAAATCAGAAGTCCATCTTTATTATAATATGAAGGTGCTGTATTTTTTGGTGGTTTTACATGTAATATACAAGTTGGAACAGTAATTTCTTTTAACAATTCCTCTTGTTTTATTCCCTTAAAAAAGCTGAAATCATAAAATGCATCTCCGAATCTTAAGTCATAATCACCTGTTTTATCTTGCAAATTAGCTGTTAATTGAAGTAAAGTATTTACTCCTAACTTTGGTGGATAATACCAAATAACCGGTATTTTAGTCTTATCCTTTTGAAATCTTTTCATTGCAGGTTTAGCCACAATTTTGTCCCAATTATCTTTTCCACCCTCATTAAATAGTTTTCGCATCGGATCATTCTTTAGATAATGTTCAAAATAAGTAGTATTAGGTTTTTCAGTTAAATAATTGTGAATATTTTCAAAAGTTTTATAAGAAAATGTATTTTCGGCACGTCCTTTTTCCGTTGCAAAAAATGGTCCGTCTTCTAAAATAATCGCCTTTACATTTTGCGGGAATTTAGCTCCTATATAGGCAGTAATAAGTGCACCTGAAGAATGCCCCGAAATAATTGTTTTTTCTCCAATTTTTTCTTGAATAAATGATGCAATATCGGAACCTATGCTTTCAATATTATATAAATCAGGATTTTTACTTGACTTTCCATGTCCATAATAATCAAGTGCAAAGACATGATATTTTTTTACTAATTCAGGAAATACAGTACGATAATCCTTCCAATCTACCATTTGTCCATGCAATAATAAAATAGCCGGACCATTATTTGGACCTTCAACATAATTTATTACATTCCCATTTTGTAGATTAAATTGTTTTTCTTCTAAGCCTAAACTTGAAGCCTTATTCTTCCTGAATTTTTCTCCTGAATAGTCATAATTTAGATTATAAATTGCATAGATTACAACAGAAACAACTACAACTAAAAGTATTATAACTATAAATTTCAATATTTTAATCTTCCTCACTTAAATCACCTTGAATATTCATCAAAAATTTTGATGCTACATCTCCATTCATAATTGCCAATCCTCTTCTCTCATCTCCAAGAATTAGCAAATTATCTCCGGTTTCTATAGAAAAAATTTCTCTTGCCTCTTTTGGAATAACAATTTGTCCTTTAGTTCCTACCTTTGCAGTCCAAGCATGTAGTTTTCCATCTTTTTTACTTTTCATATCTGCCTCCGTATAATAAGTATGTTTATTCATACTTATTATACTACATTGAAATTAAAAAAGCAAATCACAATAAAAAAACAGTAGATTTTAATTTCTACTGTTTAAATAATTTATCTTCTTTAAATATTTTCACTTTTTAAAAACCATAATTATTTTCTTTATTTGCAATTTCTAATGTTCTAAGCTCATAAGTTTTATATCCCTCAGCAATAAAAGGATCAGACTATGCAATTTCTCTTGCTTCTTTGATATTTTCACAATTTAAAACTACCATTCCTCCAGCATAGTCGGTAAATGGACCACATAGAATAAGTTTTCCAGACTCATCTAATTTTTTTAAATGTTCAACATGTTTTTTAACTATTTCTAAATTTAGATTTTTTTGATTACTCATTAAATAAATATATGCAATTTTATCCTCCTAAAAATTTATATTTTCTACTCTTCATAATCTAATAACTCTTCCATTGCTAATTTTAAAGATATATTTGATTTTCTTTTTTTCCTTAAAGAATTTATAAAGACGATTTTTTGTTCAGGTGTTTTAAGTATATATGTAGTATATAAAATTGCCTGTGGCTGTGGAAATTTAATCTCCAATTTTCCCTTTTGGATTTTGATTTTTTCATTTCTCATTTTTAAAATTGCATAATCATCATATAGCTCAAGCTCTGCTTCTTCATCTTCTCTACTCCAAAATTTAAAGACAATCCAAGTAGATAAAAACATGGTAACTGGAATTAATCCAAAAATCAAATAAATAGCATGTCTAGGATTATCTTTAAAATATTGTGGCTCATTTGGACTTGCAATTCCTAAAAACATAAGAAACTCATAATATAGAAAAAATCCTATTGCTATTCCTAAACTAATCATAATATAAAGACTGATTGGAGTATTTTTGTTATATCTAAAATTTATTTTTCTCATTTTAAATTCTCTCCTTTATAATATAAAATTCAAAACCCTTACTAATTTATATTTTACATTATATAATCTAATATTTCAATTAATTCCCAAAAAAAAGACTATGAATTTAGATTCACAGTCCTTTTTCTAATATTAATTTGATATTGCCATATTTGTCTTTTCAAGATTGAAAAGTTTTGTAATTGTCCAAACTAAACCTATTGCCAAAGTGATATGACCAAGTCCACTTATTCCGTTTATAGCGGACATATTTATTGTCTTTGCTCCCATTCCAACTACTTCATAGACTCCGATAACAAACATATTTACGATAGTAAATACAATTCCAGCTTCCATAATGTAGATTGGACGTTTTAGTTGTTTCATTTGTTCTTCAGACATTTTACTTGTTAAAAGATATAAAATAAGCATACAAGCAAATCCTAAAACTAATACATGAACATGGATTTTTCCTAAATGTGTAGTATTTGTAAATTTATAAAATTTTGTAAATTCACGATAGAATACCCCACCAACAAGTCCCATTATAAGATTTGTAAAGGCAAGTCCTAATAAATTAATTCTTGCAAATTTGTTAATGAAATATTTATAACCAAGTACAACAATCATCAAATATGCCACAGTCTTTGGCATCATAAATGCGCCAACAGCTGGATATATTGAGCTCCACAACACAACTGGTACATAGAATAAAAAGCTCAACAAAATTAATATCCACATATTTTGTAAACCATCTTTTTTTCTTTCTTTATATGACCAGAAAATTAAAAGTACCCCCATAATCGCAAAAGGAATATTTCTATAAATGCCAAAAATATAATTTCCTTCAGCAGTTCCCCAATTATTCATTGGCATTAAAACTAGAGCTACTCTAATTAATGCCAAAGCATAAATTACAATCTTCTTTTTATTATCTGCATCACCACTTTGTCTGCGATAAAAATAATAATATAATACATAGAAAATTGTCATTGTAATACTTGTAATAAATTGTCCCCAAGACAATGCAAAACTATGTCCTTCAAATCCTTTTGGGTTAAGATGAGAAACAATTCTTGGAAGCAAATGGAAAGCATCACCTGCTCCTAATAAAATTGCCATAAGCCCAAATAACTTTGCATCTTTACTTTTTTCTAATAAAAGTCTAATTCCTAAACCGATTACGAGTGATAAATAAGTAACATCAAATAAACTTTCAACTATTGCCATAGCCTTAATCCTCCATAAATTTATTTCTAATTGATAATTTTTATCTATGAAAATAATTTCATAAGATAATAATGAAAATTTTTATTTTAAATTAAATCTTCATTATTCTCTATTAAATCAAATATACCCAAGCTAATATAAGATTAACAAAAATATTTTTGATTGTGATAACGATTTTCTATAATAATTCATTTTTAACTTATTATCAGTTATAATATAGAAAATCCCACAAAAAAAACAGCCGACTTCTCGGCTGTTTTAAAAAATTATTTTCTTTATGCTTTGAATTGAGCTGTCTAACATTTTATCAAATTCTTCCTGAGTTTGATTTACATTAAGTCCTTCTGTTAAAGCTCTTGAGAAACTTGCTATAACTCCGTGGTTTTTAGCAAGAAGTTCATTTGATTCTTCTCTTGAGTATCCGCCTGAAAGAGCAACAACTCTAACGACTCTCTTGTGGTCAACTAATTCTTTATAGAAATCAGCAACAGTTGGTAATGTAAGTTTTAACATTACTTCTTGTCCTTCTTCTAATTTATCAAGTTCTTTTAAAATTTCTCTTTTTAAAATTTCTTCACATTTTTCCTTTTCTACTGAATTTATATCAACTTCAGGTTCAACAATTGGAACAAGTCCACCTGCGATAATTTGTTTTGCAAAGTCAAATTGTTGTGCTACAACTTCTTTGATAGCTTCTTCATTTGCTTTTTTAATTACTGAACGCATTTTTGTTCCAAAAACTCCATATTCAACGCCTTTTTTTACAATTTCAGCTAAGTTTGGAATTTCTTTCATAAGTTGAACACCGTTTTTTTCTTCAGCTAAGCCCTTGTCAACCTTTAAAAATGAAACAATGCCTTTTTCATTCCATAAATAGTCCGGAGTGAATTTACCGTTAACTTTTCTTTCCATTGTCATTTCAAATAGAATTGCTCCTAATATACGTTCTTTAGTAAAAGCCTTTGAAGTAACAATTCTTGAACGCATTTCGTGAATTAAATCGAACATTTCAGCTTCATTTGAATAAGCATCTTCATTTACACCATATAATCTTAATGCTTTCGGTGTACTTCCACCACTTTGATCCAAAGCTGCTATAAAACCTTCATCGTTTTTGATTCTGTTAAATTTTTGTAAATCCATATTTTCGCTCCTTAAAAATTATTAAGTAAATTTTACTCTAGTTATATTTTATCATATTTAAGGTAATTTCACAAACTCATAAATCATTTATTTTTTCTTAATTTCTATAAAAAAGCAACCATCATCTTGATAATTGCCTTTATACAAATTGTTTACATTTTTAATATACTTTCAGTTAAAACTTTTGAAAAATTTATTCCCAATCTTGTTCCTTTGTCATTCGCCCATTTAGGTATTGATAAAGTTTTTTTAACTAAAGATGTATCTTTTAGAAATTTTTCTAAATCTATCTTTATTAATGTAACAAATTCATCATTCTTTGTCTTTACATTTTTTATTGGAGTGGCTTTTGGTAACTCAATTCCTCTTTCCACATATTCAGATAAAACAAGACCTAATACTTCTTCTGCCATTGAAATACCAAAAGAAATATCATCAGTATTTACTCCTGTATAGGCTTCTTTTACATCAACACTCTCAATAAAGTAACCTTGTGGACTTTCTTTTTTAAATACAAATGGATACACAACAAACATAAAATCACTCCTTAAAATTTTAGATACAGGACTATTTTTTTAGTCCTGTATCTTTTAAGATTCTCTGCTCAAGACCCTTACCTAAATCTTGGTTCCCATGAACCGGCACAACAATCATTACACCATCTTTTTCTAAAATATGGTGCGAACCTTCCTGCCTTAATTCTTTCCAACCATTTCTCTTTAGAAGCTTGAGCATTTCTTTCCCAGTAAGTGGCATGTGCACTCTACCTCCTTACGTAACATATTATAACACGTATGATTACGTAAGTCAAATTTTTACTTATAAATCTATTTATATTTGATTTTATGTAAAAGTATTATTAAAACTAGAACAAAAGAAATGCTATTGGCAAAAATAAGTGCAAAATCTTTTATAATTAATCCGTGAACAAGCCAAAGGAAAATTCCCGTTGTTTGCATAATACACATAATCAAAGAAAGAGATTTTGTGTTTTTATCTTTTATTATCTTTATAACTTGCGGTGCAAATGCAAAAGTTGTAAGGCAAGCAGCTACTATTCCTATCATATAACCTCCTAATATTTCATTTAATGATTTTACCATATTTTGACTATAAAAAACAACTTGACAAATGATTTTATTTATTATAGTATAGACTAAATAACATATAAATTAGGAGGTAAATATGGAATTTAAAACACTTTTTCCCGAATTTGAATCATTCGATAAAGGACATTTAAAGGTTGATGATATTCACGAAATTTATTACGAACAATCAGGAAATCCAAACGGAGCCCCTGTAGTTTTCGTTCACGGCGGACCCGGTTGCGGTTGTGGCGACAAATCTAAAAGATTTTTAGATCCATCTTTTTATAGAATAGTAACAATTGACCAAAGAGGTTGCGGTAAGAGTAAACCATTTTTGGAATTAAAAGACAATAATACACAAAATCTTGCAAAGGATATGGAAAAGATAAGAGAACATTTAAGAATTGATAAATGGCTTGTTTATGGCGGTTCTTGGGGAACTACTCTATCCTTATACTATGCAGAAAATTATCCACAAAGTGTTGTAGGCTTAATTCTTAGAGGAATTTTCTTGGGAAGAGATGAAGATATTAAGTGGTTGTATCAAGGCGGAGCAGGAATGTTCTTCCCTGAAGCTTTTGAAATCTTTAAATCTCCTTTTAACGAAGAAGAAAGAAAAGATTATGTTCAAAGTTATTACAAATACTTAACTTCAGATGATTATGAAACAAAGAAAAAATATGGAAAATCTTTCAGCGCTTTCGAAAATTCTGTTGTTGCACTTGAACCGAGAATTATTTCAGAAGAAATTACAGATGAAGATATTTCAATGGCTATTATGGAATGCCATTACTTTGTAAATCATTGTTTCTTTGAAGAAAATTACATTTTAAATAATGTTGAAAAAATAAAAGATATTCCTACAATAATTGTTCATGGCAGATATGATGTAGATTGCAGACCTGTTGGGGCTTATTTATTGCACGAAAAACTAAATAATTCAAAATTGATTTTCCCTATTTCAGGTCACACTTCTTTCGATCCTGCAATGACTAACGAGCTTATTTTAGCACAAGAGGAATTTAAAAAACTTTTTTAAATTTCTCTAAATAAAGGAGGAGCTATGAAAGCAAAAAAAGAAAATTTATCTATGATAATATATTTATTTGGTACTATAGTAGAAATAATTTTGTTGCTGTATGTAAAATCCTTTAAAACAGGACAAGGAATTCACCTTTCAAATTATCTTAAATATTTTGGAGTACTTTTTCCACAAGTAATGGGTGCAATTGGAGCTTTATATTCAAGATATGCAAAAATACAAATATTGTGGTTGTTTTTAAACATAGGTTTGATGCTTTCTGCTACCTACTTTTATGTAGCCTTTGTTGAAGCAGTTGGTTAGGAGATACAATAATTATTAAACGAATTAAATATAAATAAAGGAGGTCAATATGGAAACAAAAAAAACTAATTTACCAAAAATAGTTTTTACTCTATCTTTGATTTCATTTTGTATCACAGCTTTCTGGGGTGTTACTGTTCACTTTTCAAACTTAAATGTAAAAATTTTATTGGCTTTACAACCTATAACTTTAGTTTTACTTGGATTTTCAATGTATTTTTCAAGAAATTCAAGAAAGATTTACTCTTTAATAAGTGTAATTCTTTTCTTAATTACCTTTAATCTAGAACGTATAATGTATTTTATATTAGTTGGAGGTTTAATATGAAGAAAGAAAATTTATCAATAATACTATTTTTAATTGGTGCTATAGTAGAAATAATTTTGTTACTATATGTAAAATCCTTTGAAACAGGGCAAGGAATTCACTTACCACATTTTATTGGATATTTAGGATTCTTTTTCCCACAATTAGTCGGAGCAATCGGCGCTTATTTTTCAAGATATTCAAAAAAAGTAGGATTATGGTTGTTTTTAAACTTGGGATTGATATGCTCAACCATATACTTCTACATATCCTATCTTGAAGTAATAGACTAGGAGAAAAAATGTTAAAAAATGATTATATAATGAGAAAAATTGAAGAATGGATAAGTATGATTTTAGAATTTGTTTTTAAAATCGACAAAAGTTCTTCACCTGAAAAATTATTAAAATTAGAAGCAAGTACTGAAATTTTAAAAGACTTAAAATTAAAAATCGACAATGGAAATATAAATGAAGCTGAAGATGCTTTATTTGAAATGTTGAAATACAAAACTCAAGACAGCTTGTTAATGGGTCTGCTTTTTTACTCATACCTAAACGAAAAGGATTCAAAATTTTTAAATGAACATAATTTTGAAAGAGATGAAATAAAAACAGGATTAAAAGACTTACTAGACAAGTTTAATATGAATAATTTATCAGAATTAATTTAACTAAAAGCTGACTTTTGTAGTCAGCTTTTTATGTTAAAACGAGCATTAAACTAGAAATTAATAGATTTTTATGTTAATATAATTATATCAATTACAAAGGAGGTTTTATGTTTAATCCAATTAAATATGAAGGTAATCTAGGAGAACAATACTCCTATTTAATAAAAGATTTATACGAATTATGTTGTAATGAAGAAAATACAATAGCTAATTTAGCAAATGCATCTGCCCTATTAAATTTCTTTTTGGAAAAAATTAATTGGGTTGGTTTTTATATATTTGATGAAAAGACAGATACTCTGGTTCTCGGACCTTTTCAAGGACTTCCTGCCTGTGTAAGAATTCAAAACGGAAAGGGAGTTTGCGGAACATGTTCAAGTCTTAAAAATACTTTGAATATTGAAAATGTCCATAACTTTGAAGGCCATATTGCCTGTGACGGAAAGAGTAATTCAGAAATTGTTATTCCGATTTTTAAAAGCGAAAAACTTTTTGGTGTATTGGATATAGACTCTCCAATTTTTAACAGATTTTCAAAAGAAGACCAAACTTATTTGGAGGCATTTGTTAAGCAACTGGAAACTCATATATAAGGAGGTTAATATGAAAAAACTTTTTAAATTTTTGTTTTTCATAGGTTTGTGTTTACTTGTCTTCATCCAAGCATTAATTTATCATTCACAAAAAAATGAAATAGATACTTATGAAGAATATGTACTAGTTCTTGGAGCAAAAGCTAATAACGGAAAACTTTCAAAAACATTGATTAATAGATTAGATACTACAATTGAATATTTAAACAAACATAAGACCGCAAAAGCTGTTTTATGTGGCGGAAAAGAAGATAATAATGAATATTCTCAAGCTGAATATATGCAAAGATATCTTATTGAAAAAGGAATCCCTAAAGAAAGACTTATTGCCGAAACTGAAAGTAAAAATACTTTTGAAAATATAAAATTTGCACTCGAAAAACTTGATAAAAAGCCGTCAGAGATTATGGTAATCTCATCAGATTATCATCTATTTAGAGCAAAATTTATACTTTACAGATTTGGTATTTTAGCAAGAACCGTTCCAGCAAAAACACCTAAAGGAGCATTGATTTCTTCGTATGTAAGAGAAACTTTTGCAGTTATAAAGACTTATCTATATGATAAGCCAACAGAACAGGATTTAAAGAATCTGCACGAAAAAAATAAGTAATTACGAT
>CABRGI010000004.1 GCA_902470455.1 uncultured Parvimonas sp. | reverse complement strand
ATAATTCAATTTACAAAGACTTTTAGATAATAAGAGATAAGAAAAATAAATACAGTAGAGATTGTTGTTAGAAGGAGGACATCTTTTAAGATGTTCTCCTTTTTTTGTAAAAACTTTTCGTATTATATAAATATGCTATTTTTTTATGATATAATAATTATAAAATAACTAAAAAGTTGGAGGAAGTTATGCTTCATTTAGAAAAAATAAATGGAAAAAATATATGGGAAATACTTAAATTAAAGGTATCTGAATCGCAAAAAAATTTTGTTGCATCTAATGATGTAAGCATTATTGAAGCATATTTAACTATTACTGCAAAGGGAGTTGCTTTTCCATTTGGAATCTATGATGACGATATACCTGTTGGTTTTTTAATGATTGGTTATGATGTGGATGAAACTTGGGAAAATGTTCCAAATATAGCAAAGGGAAATTATAATCTTTGGCGTTTGATGATTGATGAAACTTATCAACAAAAAGGTTTTGGAAAAGAAGCTATACTACTTGCTTTAGATTTTATTAAATCTTTTCCTTGTGGTAAAGCGGAATATTGTTGGTTGTCTTATGAACCCGATAATAAAATAGCTAGAGAACTGTATCGTTCCTTTGGTTTCGTAGAAAATGGTGATATGCAATACTAAAACTTTAGGATATATGAAATATAAATTTACAGGAGAATCAGATATGACAAAAGAAGAAAGAGCAAAAAAATGGTTTAAGAATATTAAAAATGCAGAAGATATAAATATAGAGAAAAAAGTAGAGATATGTAATGTTGCTGCAAAGTGGACAGCCCTTATACTTATAGGATTAGTTATTGTAGAGTTCATTTTGTTATCAATGATAAATAATGGGGCAATTTTAAATTATTTTGCTGATATTTTAAATGGAATGAGTAAAGATTTACATGGTAGAGGTCAATATAAAATTTTAGCGATTGCAGGAGTATCAGTTTCTTTGCCTCTTATTATTTTACCTCTAATTATCGCTATTAGTTTTAGAAATAAATATATTAAATCTAAAGCAGAAAACTATTTGTATAGAAAATAAAAATTATTACTAATCGAGGCTTTATATGAATATTAGATTTGAAAGAGGATTAATAAAAGAAAATGCTACTCTATTATGTCAATGGTCAAATGATAGAGGAGAGACTTTTCAAGAGCAGTGGATGGGGCTAAGAATTTCTTATCCATTGACTTATGATAAAATTAAAGAAATGGAAAATGTATTTTCTATATTCAATGAAGATGAATTTTTGGGAATAATTCAGCAAATAAGAGTTGAAAAAGATAATATACACATTGGTAGAATTATAATAAATCCTAAAAAGCAAGGAATGGGTTATGGAAAAGAGGCAATAAGAGGTTTTATAGATTTGATTTTTAAAGATGAAAGTATAAAAAGTATTTCTTTAAATGTTTTTGATTCTAATGAAAATGCAAAAAATCTTTATACTAAAGTTGGTTTTGAAATTGATGAAGTTATTGAAACTCCAAAACTTAAATATTTAATGAAAAAATATAGATAAAAAATTTTTAACGGCAATTCGAAAGATTTGCTGTTTTTCTTTGTCAAAATTAAATTTACAACGCATTTATTTATAAACGGAAATATGATATAATAAAGGTACCTTTATGCCTTAAAATAAATATAGATTTTTCATAAAGCATTGAGGAATATTTTATTAAAAAATGATTTTGATATAGAGGTATAAAATGCAAGATAGAAAAGTATTTTTATATTATTTTTTAGCAGTAGGAATGATTTTATTTCCTATTTTAAATTTATTAAGTTTTGTGCCTATGGTTATTTTATATAAGAAATCGAACTTTAGGACTTATGTTTTATTCTCCGGACTGTTTTTTGTTTTATCTTTATTTGTTTTGGGGAATTTTACTTCATTAATACCTATTTTTATTTCTTTTATAATGATAAAAGGTATGGATGCCAATAAAGACGGATATGTTATTTTACTTGGAAGTGCTTTTGCTATGGCTATTCTTATAGTAAGTGATTTCATGCTTTTAAAATTAAATGCAAATTCTTATGAAAAATTTTTAAAAGTTATGACTGAATTTTTAGAATCTTATCCTAATTATAAAGAAGTTTTAAATATAGAAAGTGTTGAGGTTTTCGTGAATAAAATGATGACGATTTATCCTTCAGTTTCTTTTGGAATTTCTTTTATATTTTGTGCTTTGGGTTATTCGTTTTTATCTAAAAGAGTATATAAATTTGATAGAAATTCAGATGATTTCATGACCCCATTTGATTCTAAATTTGCATTTTTCAGTGTAATAATTTTAGCTGTAATGATTTTTGTAAATATTAATGGTGTAGAAAAATTTTATGAAGTTTATTTGATTTGTCTAAATTTATTTATAGCATTTATTAGTATTATGACGGTTCAAGGTTTTATTAATAAAATAGTAGCTAATATTTTAAGTTTTATTTCAATATTTTTTGCTATTACTTTTATAGTATATTTTATTTATGGAATTTATAGTTCAATTAAGCGAGGTGTGAAATGGGAAAGAAGTTAGTTAAATTATCAGATTTTTATATTTTATTTTTATTAATGACTATAATATCTGCTTTTGTGCTTTATTTTCAATTTATATTTGGGATTATATCCTTTTTATTAACTTTTATCTCATTTGTTTTAGCTTTATATTATGTTAAGAACAAAAATGAGGAATATGAAAAGGATGTAAATAGATATAGAGATTCTTTAGATAATATAGCGAGTGAAGTGGTCTATAAGATGCCATTTCCTGTAGCTGTATTAAATAATAAAGGTAGAGTTAAATGGTATAGTCCGGAGTTTTCTGAACTTTTTTCAGGGCAAGATATTGTAGGAATTGATATAAATTCAGAAATTTCAAATTTTGATATTGCAGAAGTTCTGAAAAAAGGTGCTGGAAAAGTAAATTGGGAAACAGAAAGATTTAATTATAAAGTTTATTATAATGTAGTTAAAGACGAAGATAATGGCGATGTAAATGTAATTATCTATTTGATAGATAATTTAGAGTTTTCAAAACTTCAAAAGCAATATGAAGATGAAGCTTTAAATTCAATATTAGTTTATATAGACAATTATGAGGATGTAAGAAGTAACACTAAAGAGGATTTTAGGACTCTATTGCTTGCTGAAATGGATAAGACTATAATAAGTTATTTTTCAAGTTTGGGTGCAATTGTAAGAAAATACGATTCAGGGAAATATATTGTAATCTCAAATAATACAATTTTACAAAAGATAAAAAATGATAAATTCAGTGTAATGGAAAAATTAAAAGCTATAGAGGTTTCCGGAAAAATAAAACCTACTTTGAGTATTGGTGTTGGACTTGGAGGAAATAATCCTTTTGAAAGATATAAGGAAGCCCAAACTGCTCTTGATATGGCTTTAGGACGTGGAGGAGCACAAATCGTCTTTAAAAATGGAGAAGATTTGGAATTTTTTGGCGGAAAAAATAGTAAAGGTGTTGAAAGAAATAAGGTAAAGGCAAGAGTTATTTCACAAGCACTTGAAAATATAATAAGAGAATCTTCAGAAGTTTTTGTAATGGGTCATAAGAATCCTGATATGGATTGTTTTGGCGCGGGACTTGGAGTAATGGCAATTTGTAAAGAATTGGGAAAAGACTGCTATATGGTTTTAGAAGATGTTCCGGTTACAATTAAGAATGTTTATGATAGGATTAGAATTGGAGATCCTGAATATATTAATATGATGATTTCTCCTGAAAAAGCATATGATATTTGTAGAGATACTAGTTTAGTTATATTGGTAGATAATTCCAGAAAACTTTCAACAGAAGCACCATATTTATTAGATGTTACTTCAAAAATTGTTGTAGTAGATCATCATAGAATCGGAAAAGATTTTGTTGAAAATTCAATGCTTACTTATCTTGAGCCTTATGCATCATCCGCTTGTGAACTTGTAACGGAAATAATTTATTATATGTTTGAAAAAATTGATTTGGATAAATTAATTGCAGAAGCATTACTAGCGGGTATTGTAGTAGATACTAAAAATTTCTATTACCAAACAGGAGTTAGAACTTTTGAAATGGCGTCATTCTTGAAACGTTTTGGAGCGGATAGCATTGCAGTAAAACATCTTTTCAAAGATAATTTCAATACAATTAAATTAAAATCAAATGTTTTATCTAATGCGATTTCATATAGAAATTATATTTGTATTGGAGTATTTCCTGAAGAAATTGAAGAGTCAATGTTAATTGCGGCACAGGCTGCAGACGATTTGCTTGGCGTTTTAGATATAGAATGCAGTTTTGTTTTAACTAGAGTTTCAGGACAAATCCATATAAGTGGAAGAAGTCTTGGTAAAATTTCAGTTCAATTAATTTTAGAAAAAATAGGTGGTGGAGGACATTATACTTCTGCCGGAGCAAGACTTGATTGTTCTATGGATGAAGCAATTGAGAGATTAAAGAAAGCTATAGATGAATATTTATTGGAGGAAGATATAGATGAAAGTAATTTTAATTAAAGATGTAAAGAGTTTTGGGAAAGCAGGAGAACTTGTTAATGCTAAGACAGGTTATGCAAGAAATTTTTTAATTCCAAATGGATTGGCTAAAGAAGCTACTAAAGAAAATCTTGAAATTTGGGAAAAAGAACAAGCTGAATTAAAGAGAATTGAAGCTGAAAATATAAAAAATGCAAAAGAGTTAAAAGATGTTTTAGAAAAATTAGAAGTTGTTATAAAGACTAAAACAGGAAATGGTGATAAACTATTTGGTTCGATAACTTCTCAAGACATCAGTGATGCTTTGAAGAAACAACATAAAATTGAAATTGATAAAAGAAAAATAGAATTAAAGGAAAATATAAAATCACTTTGCACTTTGACTGTGCCTGTTAGGGTTTATCCTGAAATATTAGCAACTGTTAAAGTTTCTGTTGAAAAGGAGTAATTTATGCATAATATTTACGACTTAGAAGCTGAAAAATGCGTCTTGTCGATAATGATTACAGAGCCAAATAAAAGGGAATATGTTTTTGAAAAATTAAAGAGACAAGATTTTTATTTAGGTTGGCATAAAGATATATTCAGTTCAATCTTGGAATTATCAAGAGAAAATACAAATGTAGATCCTCTTACAGTAATCAATAAAATGGAAGCAATGGGCTTTGATACAGAAGCAAATAATGGAATTGTAGGAGTTGTAGAAATTGTAAACTCTGTGGCTTTTCCGTCAAATATTGAAAATTACTGTAGAATTGTAAAGGATAAGGCTGATACCAGAAATTTACTTTATATTCTAGATAATATAAAAGATAGAGCTTATAAAAATGAAGACTATAATAAAGTTTTAGAGTCTATTGAAGGTCAAATTTTTGAATTATCTCAAAATGAAAATAGAACGGGACTTACTCATATAAAAGATACACTTACAGAACTTATAGATATACTTGATAAAAGAAGTAAAAATAAAGGTTCAGTAACCGGTATTCCTACAGGCTTTGCCGATTTGGACAGAGTTTTACTTGGAATGCAAAGAAAAGATTTAATTTTACTCGCTGCAAGACCTTCTGTTGGAAAAACTGCTTTAGCTGTGAATATCGCTTTAAATGCAGCACAAAAGGATTTTAGAGTTGCAATTTTTTCTTTAGAAATGAGTAAAACACAATTAGCTCAAAGAATGTTAAGTTCTCTTTCTCTTGTCAATTTGAAACAATTGATAAGTGGTGAAATAAGTGAATGGGATGACATTTTTGAAGCCAGTTCCCTAATTGCAGGAAAATCTATTTATATGGATGATACTGCCGGTATTTCTATAACAGAGCTTAGAAGTAAATGTAGAAGACTTAAGGCTGACGGTGGACTTGACTTTATTATGATAGACTATTTACAACTTATGACTTCTGAAGGTAGAAATGAAAATAGACAACAGGAAATTTCTACTATTTCAAGAAATTTAAAAGCCTTGGCAAAGGAATTGGACGTTCCTATTTTAGCGTTGAGCCAGTTATCTCGTGATAGTGAAAAGAGCGGAAGAAAACCTAAACTTAGTGACTTAAGAGAATCCGGAGCAATTGAACAAGATGCTGACGTTGTAATTTTACTTTATAGAGAAGATTATCAAAATGAAGAAGCAGAAGTTAAAAATCAAATTGAATTAATTATTGCAAAGCATAGAAATGGGGAAACAGGAAGTGTTGAGCTTAACTTTATCAAGGAATGTACCAGATTTATTGATTTACAAACTGATAGAGATAAGGAGCTTTTTAATGGATAATTTTTTAATTGAAGATGGTGATATTAAAATTAAAAAATTTGAAAAGAATTATCTAAAGAGTTTTAAAAATTTCTCTCCCTATGATGATATTTTGCTTACTGATTATAATCTTTGTTTTTTGACAGAATCAGATTTAAAAAATTGGGAAAAGAAAATTAAATCAAAGAAGAATAATTATTTTGCAGTTTTTTTAAAGGATATTATGATAGGATATATTTCTGTCAGTAGAATAAGTTTTTTGAACAGTAATTATGAATTGTCCCTTAGTTTTGATGAAAAATTTTGTTCAAAAGGTTATGGTTTTAAATCATTAAGAATGTTTTTAGAATATTATTTTGAAAACTTTGACAAATATTCTATTTGGTTAAATGTAAATGCCTTTAATCAGAGAGCTATAAAACTCTATGAAAAAGTCGGTTTTGAGAAGATAAGTGAATTTCTTGGGGATTTTGAAGTTCAAAAAATGCAAAATTTAAAGAGATATGAAGAAACAAAGGAATATTTTGAAGAAAAAAGCGGAATAATTTATTCCAAAATTTTCACGATGAAATTAGATAGATTAAAATTTTTAGAAAGGTGGGATAGGAGTGGAAATAAGTTTTAAAAAGTCAATTATTCAACCTGGAGTAACTCCTATTGAGAATATGTTTTTGGATAACTACTTGCCAATCGCTGATGAGATTTCGCTAAAAGTTTATTTATTTTTATATAAAAGGCTTTTTGGATCATATAAGAGTGAATTAACAATAGACTCTATAGCAGAGGAGCTTCGATTTTCTAAAGTTCAAATTATGAATGCCTTAAAATATTGGAAAAATAATCAACTATTGGACTATACCTTGAATGAAAATGAGAATGTTGAAAAAATAGAGTTTGTAAATAATTTTGCTCTCTATGCAGGTGGAGTATATGATGATAATGTAGAAGAAGAAAAAGAAAAACCAATGGTTGATAATAAGGAATATTATAGAAAAATCGAAGAAATTACAGGTTTGAGTTTAAAGCCACATGAGATAACTAAAATTATTTCTCATATTGAAGAAACAGGACATGGTATGGATTTAGTTTACAAAGGATATGAGTATGCAAAAAGCATAGGAAAAAGCATGTCGGTAGATTATGTAATCGGTATTTTAAGAGCTTGGAAAAGAGATAATAATATTTCAACTGTTGATGATTTGAAATATTTCCTTGAAAATAAAGATAAAAATAAAATCAAAAGATATAGTAAAACTACTAAAAAATATATTGAAAAAGAACATATATTAACAGAAGAAGAAAAAAGAGAAAAACTTAAAGAAAATAAAAATTCGGATACAACAGAATTACTCGATAGGTATTAATTATGAATTTAGATGAATTAGTTTTAAAAAGTCTTAGTAAAAGACCATTACTAAGAGAAAAAATCAAAGAGGAAAGAAGAAGAGAGCTGTATTCTTCTATTGAGAATATTGAAAATTTAATATCACAAAAAAATGAATTAGCAACTAAAATTATGAAGTTAACACTTTTAAATATAGATTGTTCAAAAGAAAGATTAGAATTTAAAAAAATTGAAAAAAGTATTGATGAACTACTTTTAAAAAATGGATTTTCAAAAGAATATTTGAATAAATATTATGTTTGTGAAAAATGTAAAGATACAGGATATTATAATGGCTCTGTTTGTAGTTGTATAATGAAAGATTTAGTTGATGATAGAGTTTTAGAGAGCGGATTTTCAAATAAGAAAAGAGAACAAAATTTTTCTAATTTTGATTTTTCATTATTTGAAGGCAATTTTGAACATGTTAATAGACTTGTAAATTCCAGAGAATATATTGAAAAACTTATAAATTTTTCAAAAGATTATTGTGATAATCTTAAAATTAAAGATTATGGAATATTCTTTTATGGCAAAAGCGGTGCAGGAAAGACATATTTTGCATCTTCAATGGTAAATTATCTATTGGATAAGGGAAAAAGGGCATGTTTTATAACTGCTACAGAATTTTTTGAACTTATGGCAAATTATAGTTACAGCTTTTATAGAGATAAAAAGGAATTACAGGATAGGATTGATTTTGTAAGAAATGTAAATTTTTTAGTGATTGACGACCTTGGAAATGAGATTTCAAATAAGAATAATAACAGTTTTTTAAGTTCACTTTTAGATTATAGATTCGAAAAGGGTTTAAATACAGTTATAACTTCAAATCTTTCTGAATATGATTTGGCTGAATACTATGATTCGAGAGTTGCAAGTAGAATAAGAGGAAATTTTAAATTTTTAGTTTTTCCACCTTCTGATTTAAGAGAAAAAATTAGTAAAAATATGAAATTATAGGAGGTAGTTATGAGATTTAATTGGGAACAAAAGAATACAGTAAATGTTATAACCGGAGTTTTAGTATTTACTATTTCCATACTTTGTTATTTTATATTTTCAAATATGAAATCCATAATTTCATATACTTCTAATATAAGATATATATTGATGCCCTTTATATTAGGTGGAGCAATAGCATATATTCTAAACTTTTTTGTAAAATTTTTTGAAAATTGTTTTTTAAAATTAGAATTTTTTAAAAAGCAAAAGTACAAAAATATTAGAATGTTATCAATACTTATTACTTATTTTATATTCTTTACATTTATAGTTTTACTATTAAGATATATAATTCCACAATTTTATTCAAATATAAAAATGTTTGTTGAAAGAACTCCAGCATTTATTGATATGGGGGTTGATAGAGCAAAATATATGTTACAAAATGTTGAGTTAAGTTCTGAAATTAGTTCTTTTATAAATGGAAAACTAACAGAATTTGCTACTTTTTCGACAAAGTTTTTAACAGATATGATTCCTTGGGTTGCAACTTTTGCGACTAGAATTGTATCCTTGTTTTTAAATATAATCTTGGCTATAATAATATCGGGATATCTATTATATGATAAGGAAAATTTTTCAAGAATTTTGAAAAAATTTATGATTGCAATTTTTCCTTATAGAGCAAACAAAATAACTTTTAAAATTGTAAAAAGATTTGATAATACATTGAAATCATATTTATTAGCAAAGGGAATTGGAGCAATAATTGTTGGAATAATTTTTTATATAATTCTATTATTTATGAAAATTGAATACGCACTGTTATTTGCATTTATACTTGGTTTTACAAATTTAATTCCATGGTTTGGATGCTATCTTGGAGCTATTCCAATAGTTATAGTATTACTTTTCACTTCAACTTTTAATACAGTTTTATGGTTTATGGTAATTGTAGTAATTGTTTCGATGATAGATGCAAATGTAATATCGCCAAGAGTTTCAGGGAAGAGCCTAGGTATAAGTTCGTTTTGGGTTATATTTGCACTTGTACTGGGAGGTAGTCTATTTGGAGTTATAGGATTTTTACTTTCTGTACCGATATTTGTAGTAATTTATACAACATTGAAAGAATATATAGAAAGTAGATTGGTTAAAAAAGGGTATTCTGTTAAAAATCCAGCTGATGAGTTTGAAAAGAAAGAGGTATAATTATGTTAGATATAAAAAGAATAAGAACAAATAAAGAAGAAGTTATAGAAAGTTTAAATTCAAGATTTGGAAATTATAATATAGATAAAGTTCTTGAACTTGACGAAAAGAGAAGAGAAATAATTTTTGAAGTTGAAAATAAAAAAGCAAGACAAAATGAAGTTTCAAAAGAAGTTCCAAAATTGAAAAAAGAGGGAGTAGATGTTTCAGAACTCTTTAAAGAAATGAAATTACTTTCTGATGAAATTAAAGAACTTGATGTTAAAGTTAAAGATTTGGATGAAGAAATTAGAAAAGAGCTTTTAAGTATTCCAAATACACCAAATAAAGATATTCCAATTGGAAAAAGTGACGAAGACAATGTAGAAATCAGAAGATTTTTAGAACCTAAAAAATTTGATTTTGAAGTTAAAGCTCATTGGGATTTAGGCGTAGATTTAGATATTTTGGATTTTGAAAGGGCAGTTAAAATATCAGGTTCAAGATTTTCAGTTTTTAAAGGTTTGGGTGCAAAACTTGAAAGAGCCTTAATAAACTTTATGCTTGATTTACATAGTGGTCAAGGATATGAAGAAGTTGCAGTTCCCGTTTTAATTAATAGAAATTCTATGTATGGAACGGGACAATTACCAAAGTTTGAAGATGATATGTTCCATGTTCCTTCAAAAGATATGTTCCTAGCACCAACTGCTGAAGTGCCTGTTACAAATCTTTTAGCAAATGAAATTTTAGAATTTGAAAAAATTCCAACTTACTATACAGCTTTTACTTATTGTTTTAGACAAGAAGCCGGATCAGCCGGTAGAGATACAAGAGGTTTAATAAGAAATCATCAATTTGATAAAGTTGAAATGGTTAAATTTGTAAATCCTGAAAATAGTTATGACGAATTAGAAAAACTTACAAATGATGCAGAGGAAATTTTAAAACTTTTAGAAATTCCTTACAGAGTAGTTTGTTTATGTACAGGAGATATTGGTTTTTCAAGCGCAAAGACTTATGATATAGAAGTTTGGATGCCAAGTTATGGAAGATATGTAGAAATTTCTTCTTGCTCAAACTTTGAAGATTTTCAAGCAAGACGTGCTAATATAAGATTTAGAGACGAAGACGGTAAAGTTAAATTTGTTCATACTTTAAATGGATCAGGACTAGCTGTTGGAAGAACTTTTGCTGCTGTTTTGGAAAATTACCAAAGAGAAGATGGAAGTATAGAAATTCCGTATGTTTTAAGAAAATATATGGGATTAGATGAAATTAAAAAATAGGGGAATATTATGAAATTTAAAAAAGCATTACTTAGTTTAGTATTAATACTTTCAATTTGTTTTGTTGGAACTGCAAAGTCTTTTGCAATATTTGGAATTGAAAATAAGACTACTGCATCTTTAATTGGAGATGCGAAGTCTGGAGCTTTATTTGTAGCTGAAAATATAGATGAACCTTTGTCAATAGCTAGTATTTCAAAACTTATGACTTATTATTTAGTTAAGGAAAAAATTTCTGAAGGCAAAATAAAAATGGAAGATAAAGTTAAAGTTTCTAAAAATGCAAGTTTAGAAGAAGGTTCTAGTTTAGATTTAAAAGAAGGAGAAGAAATTACTATTAAAGATTTACTTGATGGTCTTATGATTGTTTCAGGAAATGATTCTGCTGTAGCACTTGCAGAAGTGGTTGCAGAAACTGAAAGTAAATTTGTAACTTTAATGAATGAAAAAGCTAGTGAACTTGGACTTAAACACGCATCTTTTTCAAATGCTTCTGGTCTTATGAAAAATGGTCAAGACAATAAAATGTCAACGAGAGATATTTTTCAGCTTTCAAAAGCTATAATTGAAAAATATCCAGAAGTTTTAGAATATGCAAAGACTACAGTTTTAGAACAACCTTCAAGAAATTTTAAAAAAGAAAGTACTATTCCACTAGTAGGACAAGTTGAGGGTGTTGACGGTTTAAAGACAGGACATACTGACGAAGCCGGTTATTGTTTAGTTTCTACAATGACAATAAAAAAAGGTGAAAGTGAATTTAGAATAATTTCTGTTTTAATGGGAGCAAAAACTAAAGCGGACAGAGCTCAATATATGAAAGATATGCTAAATTATGCTAAACAAAATATAGAGACAAGAAAAATAATTGATTCAAAAAAATTTGTTAGAAAAGTTGAATTAAAATCCTCTAGTCAAGGTTTTGTAGAATTAGTTGTTAAAGAAGATGTTGATAGAGCTTCAATGAAAGGAATAAATTACGAAACTGAAGTTAATATTGGAGATATAAAATTGCCTTTGAAAAAAGGAGATAAGGTTGGAGAAATTCAAATTAAAAATTCTAAAGAAGTAATTGATACAGTTGATTTAGTTGCTAAAGAAGACTATTCAAAGGCGGGATTTTTAAGTAGAGTAGGAAGATTATTCAAAACAATTTTTGAAGTTGTTGAAACGGTTTTACCATAATTTATTTAAGATTTTAAAATCCGACAAAATTGTCGGATTTTTTTGTGAGTAAATTTTTTATATATAAAGATGAATTTTTATAATATCTTATAGTTTAATATTTTTCAACTTTTTACTATCTCGATAAAGTTATGTATTGTATATTCGCTGTATTAAATGATATAATAATAAAGTAATGTTTTTTCATTACTTTTTGGAGGATTTATGGAAACAATTTTGGTAAATATGTGTATGATTTATGATAGAGATAAAGATAAAATTTTAATTTTGGATAAAGTAAAAAAACATGGTTGGGAAGGTCTAACCTTTGTCGGAGGACATGTTGAAAAGGGAGAAGTTCTTTATGATTCATGTGTTAGAGAAGTTTTTGAAGAGACTGGTCTAAATGTTAAAAATCTAAAATTAAAAGGGACTGTCAGTTGGATTGACGAAAGAAATAATAAAAGAGAATTAGGATTTTTATATTATACAGAAGATTTTTCAGGAGAACTGATTAAAGAGAATATTGAGGGGGAACTCTTTTGGATGGGAATTGAAGAATTTAGAAATGCTGATGGAAAGAGTTACAGTATAGATAAAATATTTGATTTATATTTGAATGATGATTATACTGAATTGATGATAAAGTGGAATCAAAATGATGAAATTGAATTAGAGAAATTTTTTTAATATAGGAGGTAGAGATGAATTTTATTAAAGGTATTATATTTACAATTATTTCTGCATTTGTTTTCGGCTTTACGCCAATACTCGCAAAACTTACTTATGATGGAGGAAATAATGCTATAACTTTAACATTTTTAAGAGCTTTGTTAGGCTTACCATTTTTATATGCGGGAATGAGAAAAAACCGTACTCCTATGAAGATTACTAAAAGAGAATTTCTTCATTTTATAGCACTTTCTTTTTTAGGAATAGGAATTACTACAACTGCACTTTATGCTTCATATAATTATATTTCTGTAGGTATGGCAACTACTATTCATTTTATCTATCCTTGTGTTGTTTATTTTATTTGTATTTTATTTTTTAAAGAAAAAGTTACTTTAAAAAAGATGTCTGCACTTGTTTTTTCAATGATAGGGATTGTAATGTTGGTTGATGAAGTTACAGGAGGAAGTGCACTTGGAATATTTCTAGCTGCTTTATCTGGTGTAACTTATAGTTTATTCTTGGTTTATTTGGATAAAAGTGGATTTAAACATATGGATCCTTTTAAATGTACATTATATATAAGTTTATTTAATATTCTAGGTCTTTTAGCACTTGGTAAAGTTACAGGTCAACTTACTTTTGCACTTACACCTATGGCATGGATACTTACAATATTAATCTCATTTTTAACTTCAATTTTTGGAAATGCTTTTTTACAACTTGGAGTTAAATATTGCGGAGCTACAACAGCTTCAATTTTATGTACATTTGAACCGATAACAAGTGTAGTTTTGGGTATATTCTTCCTTAACGAATCTATGACAATTTTTAAAGTTATAGGTTGTGGATTGATAGTTCTAGCAGTATTGTTATTATCAATTAATAAAGATTTTAGAAGGAGAAAAAAATAATGAGCGCATTTTTAGCACCAATACATTTTTGGATGTATGATAAAATTTTAATTGCACAAGAATTGACTTTTAGATTAGAAGAAAAATTTTTAAATAAAGAAGAAAGTGAAGAGGCAGAGAGCCTATTTCCAGGATTATACTCTGGAGATTTGGAAGAAGTTATAGACCAAAGTAATATTCATGGATGGTTACATATGGCAGTTTCCAATGTTGAAATAAGATTTGCATATGTTGTAAAAAAGCTTTTAGATAAAGGCGTTTTACTTGAAGAAATTAAAAAAGTTGCTTTTGAATATGGAACAACTTTCCCAGAGCACGAAGTGTCATCTTTAAAAGATGCTTATGATTTATTAATGGATACTTTACTTGATGGGCTTCCTTGTGATGTCTCAATTTCTGTTACTAGAGAAGAAGAAAAAGAATTGGAATTTGTACTTTATAATGATATACACAAACAATATTTTAATGAATTTGATATGGAAGTTTCTCTTTATCATGAAATCAGAGAGGCTTTTGCAAATGGACTTTTTGAAAAATATTCATTAAAATATAAAAATATTACAGATAGCAAAAAGCTAATTTATAGATAAAATGAAGATAAGAATTGATAGATTTCTTTGCCATATGGGAATTGGCTCGAGAAGTGAAATAAAAAAGTTTCTAAAAACTTGTAGAGTTAAGCTGAATGGAAAATTTGAAAAAAGTCCAAATACACAGGTTGACATTGAAAAAGATGAGATTTTATTTGATGATGAAATTGTACTCTATAAAGAATTTACTTATTTGATGTTAAATAAGCCAAAGGACTATATCAGTGCAACCTTTGATACAAAACTTCCTACGGTTTTAGACTTGCTTGAATTTCCTTACTCTAATATGGAATTATTTCCAGTTGGACGACTTGATATAGATACAACAGGATTTTTGATTTTAACAAATGACGGAAAATTTTCCTATAATGTAACAAATCCAAAGAAAAAAGTAAATAAAAAATATTTTGTTATTCTAAAAAATGATATTACAAGTGAACAAATTGAAAGTCTTGAAAATGGAATTTACTTTGAAAAAGAAGACTTTACAACGGAAAATGCAAAGGTTGAAGAAATTTCAAAAAGAGAAATTTACCTTACAATTTCTGAAGGTAAATTTCATCAAGTTAAGAGAATGTTGGAATATGTTGGAAATGAAGTTGTTGAACTAAAAAGAATTAGCATTGGAAATTTAGATTTAGACAAAAATCTTGAACTTGGAGAATATAGAGAACTTACGGATAGCGAAATAGAAGAAATATTTAGATAAAGTTTTGATAGTTTTGAGGATTATCAAAACTTTTTTTATTGCTCTTTTTGTGATAAAATAATTGTAAGATATTTATTTTAGGAGTTTTTATGAAAAATTTAGAAAATGTTAGTAATAATCATAGAAAAGAAGATTTAAAATTACTTTTTTATGGAATTTTAGTTGGAATAGTTGCAGGGGGATTTTCAAGTTTCTATCGTTATATTATACACGGAATAGAAGGAATTTTAGGAGTAATTATAAATTTTAGTAAAAGTCATTTTTATATTTATCCTATTATTTTTATTGTACTTATTTTGATTTCTTTTTTAGTTATGAAGATTAAGAGAATGTCAAAATTTTGTGGTGGTTCCGGAATACCTCAAGTAGAAGCTGAAATAAAGGGATATATCAATCCAAATCCTGAAAAACTTTTATTTGCGAAAATTGTTGGAGGAGCTTTAACAGCTTTAGCAGGTTTTTCAGTGGGTCGTGAAGGTCCTTCAATTCAAATTGGTGCAATGAGTGGAAAGTTAGTTTCAAAAAAATTAAAGAAAAATAAAACTGTTGAAAAATTTTTAATAACTTGTGGTGCCAGTGCAGGACTTGCAGCAGCTTTTAATGCACCTGTAGCCGGAATTTTATTTGCAGTTGAAGAAGTGCATAGACATATCAGCAAAAAACTTTTAGTAGCTTGTATGGCAGCCACAATAACTGCAGATTTAGTTTCAAAAATATTATATGGAACGGAAACAGTTTTTAGTTTTAGTCTGGCGGAAAAATTACCATTAGTAAATTATTGGACTTTGATTTTATTTGCAGTTGTTTTATCTCTTTTAGGAGTGCTTTATATCTTTTTAATGGAATTTTTTATGAAAGTTCAAGATGGGTTGAAGATAAAACAAGAATTTAAGCTAATACCATATTTTTTACTACCTATATTAATTTTAGCCTTTATGCCTAATTTATTGGGTGGTGGCGGATTTTTGATGAAAGAGCTACAAAGTGTTGATTATCCAATTTATATGCTTATAATAATTTTTATAGTAAAATTATTATTTTCAATAATTTGCTTTAGTTCAGGAGTTCCCGGTGGAATTTTCTTTCCGATTTTAGTTTTAGGAGCAACAATCGGAACAATTTTCGGGAAAATTGTAGATCCTGTATATATAAATAGTTTTATAATTCTTGGAATGGCAGGATATTTAACTGCAATAGTTAGAGCACCGCTTACTTCAATAATTTTAATTTTTGAAATGACAGGTAATCTTTCATATTTATTACCTCTTTCAATAGTTTGTCTTATAACTTATTCTGTTCCGAATTATCTAAAATCACTACCTATTTACGAATATCTTTTAGAGAGATTAATGGAAAAAGAAAATATCGCTACTTCAAAAGATGGAGAAAAAATGACTATGAGTATAGTTGTTGAAATCGGAAGTGAGATAGAAAATAAGAAAATAAAAGAAGTGAAATTTCCAAAGGGAATGTTAATTATAAATATTGACAGAGGAGTCGAAGAGATAATACCAAACGGAGAAACTACAATAATAAATGGAGATGTTATAAATATACTTGTAGGAGAAAACAAATTATTTGATACATTTAATGAATTACAAAAGATTTGCCAAAATAATTAAGAAATAAGGAAGAAATTTAGAAGTTTATTAATAAATTGGGGGTGATTTTATGATTAAAACATTAACTTTAGAGGAAATTGAAAAGTATAAAAGAGAAATTTCAGATATATACAAGGAAGTATTTAATACTGATGATTTTTCTGCTAATTTTTTAATTACCAGAATTGATGACAGTTTGAAAAATAATATAAAAATTGTTGGAGCTTTTGAAGATGATAAGTTAATTGGATTTGTATATGGATTTGACTTTTTAAAAGAAAATTGGTGGGCAATGCAAGTAGATTCTCAGTTGCCAAGTGGAATTGATTGGTATAAAGGAACTTTTGAGCTTAATGAATTAGCAGTTCTTGAAAAATATCAAGGCAAGGGATATGGAAAAGATTTGATGAAATGTCTAATTGAAAATTTTGAAGGAGATAAAATTTTATTATCCACTAAGAAATTTAATAATGATAAAATAATAAATTTTTATCATAAATTAGGATTTGAAGATTTAGTAAATCCATTTGAATATCCTAATGGTGATTATGAAACCTCAATTATATTATGTTTGAAAAAATAGTTTTTTAAAATGATTAGATTAAAGTCTAATCATTTTTTGTATAATAAAGCAAGAACTTAATAGATATTTATTATCAAAAAAATTGACAACGATTGCCTTTAGTGGTAAAATAAAACCAATAAGAAATATTTATCGAAATTATTTTTGGTTTTTTCTTATTGAAAATATATTTTAGGAGGTTTTTTATGATTACAGATGGATTTCAATTTATTGCTCTGTTATTTTTTGTTTCAGGTATAGTAATTTACTTGGAAAAGAAGTTTAAAAATGGAATATTTTTTAAATATATTCCTGCATTGGTTATAATCTATTTTGGTGCTATGATTTTATCAACACTAGGTGTTTGGGATATGAATGTAGAAAGTGTATCGAAAGCAAGAAGTGTTTTAAAAGATGCAATTTTACCTTCGATGATATTCTTAATGTTGTTAAGAGCTGACCTTAGAGATATTGCAAAATTAGGTCCTAGAATGATAATTTCATTTTTCACTGCAACATTTACTATAATGATTGGTTTTGTTGTTGCATTTCTACTTTTCAAAGGAAAACTTGCATCCAATGCACCTTTAACTTTTGGAGCTTTAGCAGGAAGCTGGGTTGGCGGAACACAAAATATGGTTGCTGTACAACAAGCAGTAGGTCTTGAAGGTTCAGGAATGGGCTATACATTATTGATTGACTCAATAGATTACTCAATATGGATAATGTTCTTATTATTCTTAGTTCCGTTTGCTAGTAAATTTAATAAGTGGACAAAGGCTGACACTTCAAAAATTGATAATATAGATGAACATCTAACTGCAAAATTTGCTTCAATAAGTAAGGAAATAACTTTTCAAGATATGTTTTTCTTATTGAGTGTTGCACTTGGAGTTACAGCAGTTACAACAATAATGGGAAATGAATTGGTAAAAATTCCTGCACTTGCATTTATGGGAGCAACAGGTTGGACTATAATCATAACTACAATCTTAGGAGTTATTTTTGCAATGACACCACTTGCAAGAATTCCGGGATCTCCTGAAATTTCAAATGTATTATTATATATGTTAATAGGTTTAATAGCATCTAATGCAAACTTTATGGAACTTACTCAAGCTCCGGCATATATTTTAGCAGGTTTTGTAATTCTTATAATTCATGGAATTTTAATGGCTATAATTGGCAAAGTATTCAAACTCGATTTATTCACTTGTGGCATAGCTTCTCTTTCAAATATAGGTGGTGTTGCTTCATCTCCTGTACTTGCAGCGGCGTATTCACAATCATTAGTACCAATAGCGGTATTAATGGCATTAATCGGAGTTATTACCGGAACATTTTTCGGAATTGGAGTTGCAAAATTCCTGACACTTTTAGCATAAAAAATTTTAATTAGAATGGTTGATTTTATTGACCATTCTTTTTTTGTGCAAATCATAAACTGTAAAAACTTGTAAAATAAAGATTTTTGTTATATACTATCTTGTGAAGATTTAATAAGGAGTTATGTATGAAAAAAGCAAAACAAATGTCTGAATCTATTGAAGTTGCAATATTTTTAGCATTAAGTGGTGGACTTATGGATGCATATTCATATCTTTTAAGGGGACAAGTTTTTGCAAATGCTCAAACCGGAAATATGTTATTACTTGGAGTTCATGCTTCTCAAGGAAATTGGTCTATATGTTTGAAATATGCTTTTCCAATCTCGTTTTTTACTCTTGGAATTTTTTTAGCTGATTTATTTAGGAAAAAAGGTGATTTTAAATTACATTGGCGACAAAACGCATTAATTTTTGAAATATTTTTACTTATTTGTGTAGCATTTGTTCCTGAAAATATGAATGAAACAGCAAATGCAATTACCTCTTTTGCTTGTGGAATACAAGTTCAAAGTTTTAAAAAAGTATGTGGAATAGATTTTTCTACAACAATGTGTATTGGGAATTTAAGAGGTGGAACTCATAATTTGGCAGAGTATTTTTATACAAAAAATAGAAAGTTTTTAGAATACAGTTTAATGTATTTTGCAGTTATAATATGTTTCATTATCGGAGCGATTATAGGTAGTAAATTTAGTAATTTTTTAGGAATAAAGACAATTTTAATAAGTGCTATTTCACTTGTTATTTGTGTATTTATTATGTTTATAGATAGAGAAAAAAAGGAGAGAGATTTTGTTTAATATAGTTTTATTAGAACCGGAAATTCCTTTCAATACGGGGGCTATTGGAAGAACTTGTGTCGCAACCGACACTAAATTACATTTGATAAAACCACTAGGTTTTTCACTTGATGACAAAATGGTGAAAAGATCAGGACTTGATTATTGGGATAAGTTAAAACTTTTTGTCTATGAAAATATTGAAGATTTTTACGAAAAAAATCCGAATGCAAATATCTATTTTGCAACTACAAAGGCAAAAAAAACTTACGATAAGGTTGATTATTCTCCGAATGATTATATAATGTTTGGGAAAGAGAGTAAGGGAATACCTGAAGAAATTTTAGTAAAAAATGAAGAGCATTGTGTAAGAATACCGATGTGGGGAGAAATTCGTTCTCTAAATTTATCAAATTCGGTATCAATAGTTTTATATGAAGCGCTAAGACAACAAGAATTTTCAGAACTTGAAAAGTTTGGGAATTTACATAGATTAAATTGGAGTGAATAATGGACGAAGAATTATATGAATTATTAAAACAAAAAAGAAAAGTAGAAGCTGTAAAGTACATTAGAAATAAATACGATATGGACTTTAAAAGTGCAAAAGAAACAGTTGATAAGATGACAAAAACC
>CABRGI010000003.1 GCA_902470455.1 uncultured Parvimonas sp. | reverse complement strand
AATATTGAAGTTCTTTATAATAAAATAATATTTATCTTCTTTTTTTAGAAAGTACAACTGTCGCAATTCCTAAAAGAACAGTAGGTAATAATGAGATTTGTGCAATGCCTGTTCTAGCTAATTTTGGTTTTCTAGCAGTTCTGTTATCAGGTTTTACATCTTTTATAGGTTTATTATTGTCATTTCCCGGTTTGTTATTATCATCTCCAGGCTTGTTATTATCATTTCCCGGTTTGTTGTTATCTTCAGGTTTTTCAGATTTATACTCTACTGCATATTTTGAAAAGTGAGTAGTAAAGAATGTTACTGAATTAGCATCTTCTGTAAATTCAACTTTTTCAAGTTGTCCTTTATCCGGCAAATAGTATACATTTAGCACTTCTCTACCTTTTTCTTTTGGAATTACAACTTTGTATTTTCCAATTGGTAAATCTTCTTTTTCTTTAGTAACTACATCTCTAAATGTTATATCAAAAGTTGAAACATCTTTTGATTTTATTATCCACAATCTTTTAACCACTATTTCTTTACCGGCTAAATTTTTACCGGTTACTGAAATCTTTGTAGTTTCATCAGTAAGTGTAATTTCTTCTTCCGGATTTTCAGGCTTTACACCATCCAATTTTTCTGTATTTTCCTTTAGAGCCTTTGCTAAATTATTTACATTTTCTTGACTTACAGGATTTTCTACAGCCTTAACAGCTTCTTCTAATGCCTTATCGAATTCATTTTTAATTTCTTCTGTAGCATAATTATACTTATCTGTTTCTTTTGCTGTATTTGCTTTTGCTATCGCTTCATTTAATTCATCAAGATTTATATTGCTCTTATAGATAAAAGTTACTTCCTTAATATCTCTAACTTTTTCTTCGTGAATATTTCCGATTTCTTTTTCTTCAACACTTCCATCAGCTCTAACAATCTTGTATTTTATAGCTTCAAAATTTGGATTATTTTCTATTGGTCTTACATTGAAAGATCTAAGTTTAGACCATTTATAACCTTTAACAGTCGCACCTTTGAAAACTAATTTTCCATCTTCTGTTTCATGTTTTACTGTTACTTCAGATATTTCATCTGCTGTCATATTTTCTTTTTTGCCAACTTTGTCATTTACAACAGTCGCTCTTACAAAAACTTCTTGGTCATAGTTTTCACCGTCAACAGCAACTAAGTATTTAAAAGTAACATCACCATTTGGATTAGTAGGGATTGTAACATTTCTTGGGCAAATAAGTTCAAACATTTGAGTATTTCCATTACCGTAAATTCCCGTACCGTCTGCACTTACCATTATGAAATTGTCCATACTGTCTGAAGTACCTTCATTTTGCAATGGATACCATTCTACTCCGTTTTCATCTACAATTTTTATCTTTGTCAAGGCTTTATTGAAATTAGCTCCAAACATAGTAACCCAAGTTTTTTTACTTTCTTGACCTACAGGAGTATATGTGTGAGTTACATCCGGTTGTTCTGTACCGCCACCTGATGTTCCATAAGATTGAATTGACATAAAACTTAAGATAGGTTTGTCAGTTATTTTATCAGTAGGTAAAACTGTTGCAACTAATCTTTTTGCTCTATTTTCTAATATATTCACTCCAATAGCTGAAGAATATGTTTTACCTTTATCCAAAGATACCATAACTGAATATGTTTCAGCTTTTGCAGTTTTATTTTCAGGTAATGTAAAACTTATAATTTGTTCAGTATTATTTACAACTTCCACTTTTACATTTGCTTTTTCTGTTATTTCAGAATTTGAAGTTTTATCCCTATTATTTATTAATATTTTTACCTTAACAGCTTCGCTTAAATTTTCACCAACTAATTTAACTTTTACATTTCCACCTGCTTTTGTTAGAACTTCACCCTCAACTATATTTGCTTCATTTACCGTTGGGAAAGCATCTTTTATAAATTGTTCAAAAGCTCTATTTTCTCTATTTTCCCCGTCTTTTATTATTCTTTCTTCAAACCTAATTGTCGCACCGGTTTTAATATCTATTTTATTTGCCAAAGTTATGACAATTTTATCTCCAACAACTTCAACCTTATCTTCCACTTTTAACTTTTCAAAACTGTCTGTTGTAGATTTTTTATAAGAAATACCCGCTTTTAAAGTTTCATTATCTTTAACTTCAAAAACTCTCTCATCAAATTTTACAGTTATTTTTGTCTTACTATTGTCAAGATAAACATTACTTGGTAATAAATCTATAATATCTCCACTTTCTTCGCCACCTACAGTAACGGTAACTTCTTTATCATTTAATCTAATCTTATAAACTTCTTCCTTATTTGAATTTGCTTCAGGGAAATTTAAAGAAGCACTTTGAACTTTACTTGTTCCGTTCAAAGTGTAATCTATATTAATTTTATTTTCAACACCGTTTTCAATCTTAAAAATTTCAAGCTTAAGTTTATCAGACTCTAAATTTTCACCTTTTACAGTAATAGTATTAACTCCACCTACCTTTGGCATATTAGGAGTTTTTACTTTAAGTTCATTTATTACCATATTATTTTCTTCAGATCCCGGAGCAACTGTAACAGTTACTGTCGGATTATCTTGAAATACTATTTCAGACCCGTTTGTATTGAATTTTAAAGTATAAACTTGTTCACTTGTTGTATTATTTTTAGGAAAATCAATTGAAACAGTCTTTTTAGCCTTGTCCCCTGTTACTACAGCACTTTTTCCTAAATCAGTTGGTACATTATTTAATAAAACTTGAACCTTTACTTGATTAGCAGGAATATGATTGTCATTAATTCTTTTAGTAATTAATTCTAAATTTGCTTTTCCGCCCTCTGTTGGTAAGTTTTGATTTTCAGGTGTTACTCTGACAATTGCATTTTCATCATTATTTTGTTCAGAAGGAGCAACTTTAATAGTAACTGTCGGTTCAGCTTGAAAATCTGTTTCAGAGCCTTTTGCATTAAATTTTATAGTATAAACTTGTTCCTTAGAAGTAGTATTTTTAGGAAAATTCAAAGTAATTGTCTTTTTAGCTTTTTCACCTTTTACTTCTACATTTTTTCCTAATTCAGTTACAACCCCATCTAATGATATTTGAAGTTTTACATTTTCAGGAGATATATGTTTATCATTAATTTTCTTAGTATATACAGTTAAATTTACTTCTCCACCTTCTGTTGGCAAATTTTCTTTATCTGCCATTGCATTTAAAATCGCATTTTCTTCAACAGGATTTGGTTGTTCAGGATTTACCGGAGGAACTACAACTCCTCCACCGCCATTTGATGTACTCTTTCTAACTCTTACAACTTTTTTAAATTCTTCATAAAATGAACCGGAATTACCATTTACACCAAAAGCAACTTCATATTGCATGCTTTTTCCTGTTTCATTTTTTGGAAAAGTTAAAGTAACTATTTTTCTACTTGAACTTTCTTTTGTTTCCTCAGAAAAAGTAATTGAATTTTCAACTTCTGTTAAACGTTCTGTACTTCCTTTAAGAACTACTTTCGCCTTAATATCTTTTTCTTCTAAATCAGAACCCTTAAGTGTGAAAGTTCTCTTTCCGTCCTCAGTAGGAGACATAACAGTTGAATCTTCAACTTCAGTTAAAGCACTTGTCTCTTTTGCATAACTACTTATTCCGATAGAACTGAATGTTATTGAAAATAGTAGTACAAATGCAAAGATTTTTTTAAGCATTTTCATTACAATGCTACCTCCTTAATTTATTATTGCTATTAAATTATATATCAAAGGAAATTTTTTTGCAAATATTTTATCAATTAATAAGTTTTTCTAATTAATGAAGATTTATCTATTAGAAATTTTTATTACAAAACCTTTAAAAAGTAAATTAAGCATATTTTTGCCTTTTATATTGACAATGTTTATTATTTGTGATATACTCAATTTGTCTTCAGGGCGAGGGTCGTTTCCTCACCGGCAGTAAAGTCTGCGAGCATTATGCTGAATTGGTGAAATTCCAATACCGACAGTTAAAGTCTGGATGAAAGAAGAAATTTTTATGCCCTAAAGATGGCATTTTTTTTTGCTAAAATTTAGGAGGTTATTATGAACAACAAAAAATTTGGTATTTCAGAAATCACAAAAATCGCAATCCTTGCATCAATATCTGTGCTTTTAATGTTTATTAAAGTCCCACTACCTTTTGCGCCTACATTTATGGAAATGGATATTGCAGAATTACCTGCATTAATAGGTGGATTTGCAATGGGACCATTAGCAGGATTTTTAATAGTATGTATAAAAATTTTACTTAATATTGTAATCAATGGGACAAAAACTTTTTATGTTGGAGAGCTTTCAAACTTAATAGTTTCATCTGCTTTCGTTTTAACAACTGCTTTTATCTATAAACACAATAAAAGCAAAAAATCAGCTTTACTAGGACTTCTAATAGGTAGTATTTCAATGTCTCTAGTTGCAACTTTGAGCAATTATTTTATTATATTTCCACTTTATGCAAAACTTTTAAAAATTGACTTAAATGCTTTTGTAGGAATGGTTGCAAAGATAAATCCGCTTGTAAAAAGTTACTTTACAATGATGATTTTTTCAATCCTACCTTTTAATTTAGTTAAAACAGCTGTTACTTCAATAGTAACATCATTATTATACAAAAGAATTTCCCCAATATTAAAAAGAAAATAAAAATATACTTTGATAAAATCAAAAACGACAAATCTTGAAGATTTGTCGTTTTTTATATTCTATATTCTATTAATTTATTCCTTTTGATTTTTCCATTCTACTATAAAGATATAATGCAATTAAACTAAAAATCAAAGGTCCTGCGATAGACATTATAGTTGTTAGCCAATCTCCAGATGTAATTGCAGGTTCAATAACTGTAAATAAGTTTGCAAAACCTACTATAAAACAAGTAACCGCTACAGCAACTTTAACTGATTGATAAGTTTTGAATTTTACAAAAGGTCTTTCTATTTTATCATCTCTTTTAAACGCTAAGAATGAATAAGCAATAAAGAAATATGGTAAAGTCATAGAAACATTTGTCATGGAAACTAAAACTTGGAAAAATTGTTGTGCACTCTTTCCACCGAATGATACTACAAAGATTATTACAATTACACAAATTGCTTGATAAATCATTGGTTTAGTATAAATTCCGTTTTTTTGTTCAGTCCAAGATTTTGGCCATAATTCTTTAGGAGTTCCACCGATTAATTGTTTTAGCGGAGAATAAATAAGGGCAAAGAAAGCTCCTGTCAATGCAAGGAACATTGAAATACCCATATAACGAGAAACCCAAAGTCCTACATTTCTCGCAGCAGATTCTGCAAGTCCAAAAGCAAGACCTAATTGATAACCCATATGGTTCATAGCAATATATGATACATTACCTAAAGTAATTTTTTGAGAAGAAAATTCTGCAAACGCAAATGACCATTTAGTAAATGTACCAAAAATTAAAATACCTATTGAATATCCTAAAGATACAACTATCGCTGAAATAACAATACCTTTTGGAAAGTTCTTTTCAGGATTTTCAGTTTGATCAACAAGTCCTCCAACAATTTCCAAACCACCATAAGCAAATATAGCATATACTATAAATGATAAAACTTGTAAATTTGTAGTATAAGCAGGATTTGGTGAGTGAACTAAAGCGTTAACAGTGATAGGATCCCCAACTCCGCCTTTGTTTAGAATTAACATTAAAATTCCACCAACAAATAAAAATACATTAATTAAAGCTACAGCACTACCTCCAAAAGATGTGAACTTTTTAATTTTATCAACACCCTTTGTAGATATAAATGTTAAAACAATAATCCATAAAATAGCCAGAATACCTAATGTTTTTACAGAGTCTAAACCAAATAGTGACCAGCTTTGAGTTTTATCAACACCATAAATTGCATTTGATAAAACTACCCATACACCTGAACCAACATTTACCATCCATATAATAAAAGCTGAATACCACATAAATGTTACAACAAATGCATACTTACCTCCTGAAGTTCCTTCAAGCCAAGAGTACATTCCACCTTCAGAATCCTTAAAAGCTGAACCATATTCCGCAATCATAAATGCAAATGGTAAGAAGAAAGTTAAACAAGAGATAATAAACCAAGGAATAGCTGCGTATCCCATAAGATAATATGATCTTGTTACATTAGTAAACCCAAAAACAGAAGTGAACACCATTAAAACGAGTGCTCTTAAACTCAATTTCTTTTTTGACATAATATCCCTCCAATATTTAATTTATTCAATTTGAATTTTATCACAAAATGATATTTATGTCAATCTATTATAAGTAAATCTTATAGTTTTTGACATAAATATCTTTATTATTAGTTTGTGATAACTATATTTAAAAATAGTAAATATATGAAATTTAGTCAGTAATATCTTTAAAATATCAGATTATAATATAAATTTAATGTTTTTAAATAAGTTAATGATAAAACACAAAAACTTTATGAGAAATTTATTATAAGTAAATTTAATGTAATAAAATATAGGAAGATTAAATTAGACATTTTCTTATATCATTTTACAACTCATTTTAAGAAACTAAATATTTATCTTTTTATATTGTAAATTAAGAAACTTCACAATAAAAACCCCACCCTTCCACGATGCTTTGCATCGGGTGGGTGCCAGCAAATCTTGTTGTTTAAAAATAAAAAACGGTAATTTTTAAAAATTAACCGTTTTTATCTATTTTAAAATTTTTTAGTTTTCTATAAACACTTTTCCTTCTACAACTCTAATTATATTATCAAATTTTTTAAGATGCTCAGTAGATGTATTATGTGTTACAATCAAAACTGTTTGATCAGATTTCAATAAAATATCTTCTAGTCTTGAAACACTTTCCGTATCAACGCCCGTAAAAGGTTCATCCAAAACCAGTATTTCTCCTTTTCTGCATAATATACGAAGTAATGCAAGAACTCTTTTTTCACCACCACTAAAGTTTGAACAATCAGGAGTATTTCTACCGAGTATATCTTTGACTATCGTAACTTCGTTGGCATTATTAGGAATATAATCATAGGAATATGAATCAAAAACAGTTATATTTTCTTTTACAGATGCACGATAAATATGCTCATGTTGACTCATATAAAGCAATGTATTTGATAAATTAAGCTCTTTTACATTTTCTCCATCAATAATGACATTCCCCTGATTTGGCTTATGTATTCCAAGTAATAAATTTAAAAAAGTTGACTTTCCTGCACCTGATTTACCAACAATTGCATATTTTTTTCCTTTTTCTATTTTTAAATTTATATCTTCTAGTTGTAATTTATCAACCGTGAAATTTACATTATCAAAAATCAGCTCATTTTTAAAATTTTCCAATTCTTTTTTGTTTTCTGTTTCTGATTTTTGATTTAAAAAAGAAAGGATATTTTGTTTTGTAGAATTAACTGAACGGATAGCCGTAATGTCATATAGCAGGCTATCAATAGGGTCGATAAATGCAGAAGAATAGCTTAATGTTGCTATTGCAACACCTACAGTTATCTCTTTTTTATAGAATAAATATCCTACAATAGCAAAAGTTAACGCCCTAACCATTTTGGTCATTAAATCACTTACTCCAAGTACAAGAGCCTTTTTCTTACCAAATTCATACCTTTTATCTGCTGTTTTATGTAGAATTTCATTATGTCTATTTTTTATATTTTCAATTGTTTTAGAATTTATTAAACCAAAACCTTCAAGCAAATCGGAAATAGTTGAAGTATATTTTCCAAGATGTCTTTGATAATTACTTCTACTATTATCCAACATTTTTCCAAATATCTTTGGGATAAAAATCGCAAAAATAGAAGATAAAACTACAACTAAACCAATTTTATAGTTGATATTCATAAAGATAATAACTCCATAAATCAACATCATATTTACAGAACGAATTACATCTACAATAGGTTGTAAATAATCTTGTTCTAATGCAGTAATATCATTTGATTGAATAGAAATATATTCCCCTATCGGCTTCTCTTTAAAAACTTTACTATTCATATTAAAAATTTTATCAAAAAAACTCTTTTTAAGTCTTGTTTCAAATGAAATTCCTGATTTAAATGCTACTAAAATGCAAAAATATTGCATTAGCGAATAAATTCCAAGTAATAAAGCATATAATAGAATGGCTAAAATGATTTGGCTTGAGGTACTTTGGAATCCGTAATCAAATAACCACTTTTGAATAAGTGGAGTTAATGCTAAACAAATAACGCCTATAAAATCCAATATAACTTGAAGAATAATATAATTTTTAACTTTAGATAAATAATCTTTCATTTTTTACTCCTGAATGTTTTTTGTAAAAATATAATTAACTTTTTACACAACTTTATTATATCATACTTTTCATTTCTATACCTTTTTTAGAGGTTAAGTATGATAAAATAAAGTTCTCTTTTTGAAATATCTATGTTAAGCTAGAAAAAATTTTTTAAATTATAAGGCATTACATTATAAAATTATGTAGATTACGTATTTACTTTTTTCGTTTTATGCTGTATAATGATAAAGATAAATATAAGGAGGTAAGTTATGGCAAATTTAGTTAAATTTTTTAAAACAAATCTATTTAACTTTTTTAACTTTGTTATAGCGATACTCTTTTTCAAATTTAATAACGGACTTACTGTCTTTAAAAATATTTTAACTAATTATTAATGAAATAACTATTGTTATTTCATTTTTTTATATGTTTTAAAGGCTTTAGTCAAAGGAGGATTTATGAATAATAAAGAAATTATAGGCGTAAGGGATAAAGTTCCAGCTACAATGCTTATACCTTTAAGTTTACAACATACTTTTGCTATGTTTGGAGCTTCAGTTTTGGTTCCGATTTTATTTAATGTAAACCCCGGAATTGTTCTTTTGATGAACGGTATAGGTACATTGTTATTTATTTTTATAACAAAAGGAAAAGCTCCTGCCTATTTAGGTTCAAGTTTTGCCTTTTTAGGAGTAGGTACTGTTATTATAAATACAATGGGCTATAGATATGCACTCGGTGCTTTTGCAACCACAGGATTTTTAGGTTGCATCTTGGCTTATTTAATCTATAAATTCAGAACAGATTGGATAAATATAGTACTTCCACCTGCAGCAATGGGTGCGGTTGTATCTCTAATCGGTCTTGAACTTGCAGGAAATACTATAACAGGCGGAAAAATCGGAGCAAATATATTGACTGAAACTTCAACAAGTGCAGACGTTTGGGTGTTCATGATTACACTTTCAGTTGCAATTTTAGGCTCAGTTGTATTTAGAAAATTTTTAGGAACTATCCCAATACTTATTGCTATCATCTGTGGATATATTGCAGCCTTAGCTTTTGGAATGATTGACTTTTCTACAGTTACATCTTCAACATTATTTACAATACCGGAATTTCAATTCCCAATTTTTGACTTCAAAGCAAGTTTGATAATGTTTCCTGCATTACTCGTAATAACTTCTGAACATATAAGTCATCAAGTTGTAACAAGTAATATAATCGGTCAAAATCTTTTAGAAGATCCCGGTTTACATAGAAGTATCTTTGCCGATAACTTCTCAACTATGTTATCAGCTCTTGTAGGTGGAGTTCCAACAACAACTTATGGAGAAAATATCGGTGTAATGGCAGTTACTAAAGTTTATTCAGTTTATGTAATTGCAGGTGCAGCAGTAATCTCAATCTGTATGGCATTTATAGCACCTTTAAGTATGTTAATTCAAAGCATACCGGGAAATGTAATCGGTGGAATAACATTCTTACTTTACGGAATGATTGGTACTTCTGGAATAAGACTTTTAGTTGATTCAAAAGTTGACTACTCAAATAGCCAAAATTTGATTTTAACTTCAGTTGTATTTGTAACAGGACTTAGTGGAATTTCAATTAATTTCTTTGGAATGCAATTAAAAGGAATGGTTCTTGCAAGTATGGTTGCAGTAGTATTAAGTTTAATATTCCATTTCTTAAACAAATACGGACTTTCAAATCATAAATAAATAGGACAAAAACAAAAACTCAGCTTTTTTCAAAGTTGAGTTTTTAATTCTATAAAAAGTTAATTAATACTTTCGTTAAAATTTCTTTCAGAAATAGAAACAAGCAATAGTTTAGATCTCCAGAGTCATTGTATCTAAAGATACAATTGCTCTGGAAATCTCATAAGGTTTCATAGTCAATTATAATTGAATAAAAAATTTAAAATAGTATAAAACTTTATAAAAATAGCATAGAAAAAAAACTCAACCTTTCGCAAAGTTGAGTTTTTCTATAAAATCCATAATTTTATAAGTTATTTTCTAGCCATTTTTGTAATTCATCAAAATCGTAAAATCCACTTAGAGATAATCCATCTTTTACTGTATAATTTTTTCATCTATATTTTTCATTTTCTCCTTTACTCTCTTTCTAAATTTGAGCAAGAAAAAACAGCAAACCAATTTGATTTACTGCTTCGTGAATTACTATGGTATAGCGTGTTATTTGTTAACTACGCTATAAAAACTTCCAATCATAAAATCTTTTACTTATCCCACTTTGAACCTTTTTTACATATATAAAAATCACAACAATCTGCACCTGTAGCTATTGTTCCTTTTCTTTTTAGTACACCGCCCATCATAGCAATAGTCTCATAATCCATCTTACACATATATGGTATCAATTCCTCGTGATGTTCCTGTTTACCCAAGGCACAAAGCCCACATCTATGATATATCAATGTATATTCATTTTCGTCTCTACCTAAAATGAGTTCTGTATTCCAATTAAACTCACTATCAGAAACTGCATTTGCAATCTTGTTTTTCTCTATTTTCTTTTTTTGCGTTTTTATATCAAAAGCCTTTTGTTTTTGGAAGTTTTTCTTTAATATAGGAGCTTTCATTGTAGCGCTGACCATTTCTCCAAACTGTTCTTGATCCATTTTTCCTTCCATCGCTTCATATATGGACAGCCACAAAATTCCGCTGGTAAGACACACTCTCAGAGGATTTTTTCTAAGGCTTCCTATATCCGGTGTCCGTTTAATCATATCCTTATAATTTTTTTTAGAAATCCTTTTTACATTCTTTATATCAATATCTTTCCAATATTGTTTTATAAATTGAAATATGGTAGGCGATAAGACATACCACATTATCTTTTCGCATAAAGAATTTTTCATAATTTCCCTTCCTTTCAAAATCTTTCAATATATAAGTATTATAGCAAATTTAGGTTAATTTTACCATTGATATGTTTGCCATCCGCTACGTTCTGTTCTTTGGTTTTTCTGTTTCGAACGTTAAGCTATAAATCGAAGAGTTTTCTTTATACGTCATCTCGACCGGAGTGAAACGGAGTGGAGAGATCTCATAGTTTTGCTTGTAAACAAGCAAAACTAAATGTATCGTAGATACATATATAGAGAGAATTTCGCAAGGTTTCATAGTCAGTTATAATTGAATAAAAAATTTTAAATAGTATAAAACTTTACAAAAATAGCATAGAAAAAACTCAACTTTTTGATTCAAAGTTGAGTTTTTCTATAAAATCCATAATTCTATAAATTATTTTCTAGCCATTTTTGTAATTCATCAAAATCATAAAATCCACTTAAGGCTAATCCGTCTTTTACTGTAGAATTTTTACATTCTTTCTTTATATCATCAATCATTCTTCCGAATCCTCCACCACCATGAGTGCAGAAAGGAATAATTGTTTTGCCATCCAAATTTGCATTACGTAAAAAAGTAAGAACTGGTGGTGCAAAAGTCTTAAGCCAATTAGGTGAGCCAATAAAAACTACATCTGCATCATCAATATTTCCTATTTTTTCCGTCAAAGGCGGACAGTATCCCTTATCAATTTCAATTCTAGCTTCTTTTACAGCTGTATTGTATGAAAATGAATAAGGTCTTAGTGGTTTTAATTCCAATAAATCTCCATCTGTAATCAAAGCGATATCTTCCGCTAATCTTCTAGTTATTCCTGAATAGGAATAATACACAACTAAAATTTTCATCAAAATCTCCTTAAAGTTTCAAATTGAAACTAAATTTTTAATTATTTTTTAAGATAGCTTTGAAGAATTCTTTGTTGTTTTCAGTTTTCTTTATATTTTTTACTAAATTTTCCATAATTTCATTAGTATTTGTATTTGAAAGTTTTCTACGAATTAAATTTGCAGATTGCATTTCTTCTTCACTCAAAAGTAAATCGTCTTTTCTCGTACCTGATTTATAAATATCTATGGCAGGGAAAATTCTAAGTTCTGAAAGTTTTCTACTCAAATGAATTTCCATATTTCCCGTTCCCTTAAATTCTTCATAAATCATATCGTCCATTTTACTTCCCGTATCCACAAGAGTTGTTGCAATTATGGTTAAACTTCCACCCTTTTCAACATTTCTAGCAGAGCCAAAAAATCTTTTTGGCTTATGCAATGCAAAAGGATCAAGTCCTCCCGTAAGAGTTTTCCCGGAGGACGGTGTATTTACATTGTAGGCTCTTGAAAGTCTTGTTATGCTGTCAACCAAAATAACCACATCTTCTCCGAGCTCTACAAGTCTTTTTGCTCTTTCAAGTACAAATTCTGCAAGTCTTATATGATTTTGAGGTAATTCATCAAAAGTTGAAGCAATTACTTCCGCTTTTGTAAATCTCTTCATTTCCGTAACTTCTTCAGGTCTTTCCCCAATAAGTAAAACAAAAATTTTACTCTTTGGATTATTTATTTCTATACCTTTTAAAATTGAACGAAGTAGGCTTGTCTTTCCTGCCTTTGGAGGAGCGACTATTAAAGCTCTCTGCCCCTTTCCAATCGGTACTAAAAAGTCAATTATTCTAGTTGAAACCTCATTCTTTTCAGTTTCTAAAGTATATTTTTCATTTGGATAAATCGGAATTAAATCGTCAAAATCTTTTCTAGTTTTTAATTCTGAAACCTTTATATCATTTATTTCATTTATATAAATAAGTGGAGAAAATTTTTCACTTTCTTTACTTTCTCTAGTTAAGCCTAAAATTTTATCTCCTTTTTTAAGTCTGAATCTTCTTATCTGAGTTGGTGATACATAGATATCTTCTTCCCCTGAGTCATAACCATTTGAACGCAAAAAACCATAACCGTCTGCAGTAATATCAATAAGTCCGCATACAGTTTTTTTATTAGTCTTTGAATCATTTTCAATAGACTCATCTATACTTACTCTTTCAGGCTCTTCACTTTCAAAGCCATTATCAGCCTTTAAAATTTCAGATATCAATTCATCCTTTTTATACTTTGAAACATTTGCAATTCCATAAGACTTTGCAATAGTTTTTAATTCATCAAGATATTTTCCTTTTAAAAGTTCTATATTCATACTATCTCTTTATCTTTGTATATTCAGGTTTTTTAGAAATTCTATGAGTTGCCTCAATTCTTCTAATTGTTCCTGTTTCTGCTCTCATTACAACAGAGTAGGTCTTAACTCTATCATTACCGATATGTCTAACTCCCTCTAAAAGTTCTCCGTCAGTTACACCAGTTGCAGCAAATAAAACTTCATCCCCTTTTACCAAATCATTCATTTCTAAAACTTTTAGTGGATCTTCAAGTCCCATAGCTTCACATCTTCTAAATTCTTCTTCATCAGCAGGAACAAGTCTTCCTTGGAAAACTCCACCTAAAGCCTTAATAGCTGCTGCAGCTAAAACACCTTCAGGTGCTCCACCAATTCCAACCATTAAATCACAACCACTATTTTCAATACAAGTTGCAATAGCTTGAGCAATATCTCCAGCTTCAAAAAGTTTTATTCTAGCACCAAGTTTTCTAACTCTATCTATAATATCTTGATGTCTTTCTCTATTTAAAATACTAACTGTAACTTCTCCGATTTCTTTTCCCAAAGCTCTTGCAAGTCTTCTAATATTCATTTCAATAGGTAAATCAATATGTATGCAATCAACAGCTAAAGGGCCCGCTGCAATCTTATCCATATACATATCAGGAGCATGTAATAAACAACCTTTTGGAGCACAAGCAGCAACTGCAATCGCATTTGGCAATCCATTTGCTACAAGAGAAGTTCCATCAACAGGATCAACTGCAATGTCAACCTTTGCGACTCCTTCTTGTCCGTTTCCTACAACTTCGCCTATATATAACATAGGAGCTTCATCCATTTCTCCTTCTCCGATAACAACAGTTCCTTCCATTGGAAGTTCGTTGAACATTGATCTCATGGCTTCAACAGCCGCTCCGTCAGCACCATTTTTATCGCCTTTTCCTAAAAAATATGAAGAACGAATTGCCGCAGCTTCTGTAACTCTTACTAAATTTAAAGTTAAATTTCTATCCATAGTTTCCTCCTATTATTTAACACTTTCCCAATCTTTTAAAAACTTTTCAATTCCTATATCAGTTAGTGGGTGTTTTAACATTTGTTTGAACACCTTATAAGGTACTGTTGCAATATCTGCTCCGCTCTTTGCAATTTGAAGAACATGCATTGGAGTTCTTACAGATGCGGCAATGATTTCAGTTGTAATCGCATAATTACTAAAAACTTCAAAAATATCTTCAATTAAAATCATTCCATCAGAGCTAATATCATCAAGTCTTCCTAAAAATGGACTTACATAAGTTGCTCCAGCCTTTGCTGCAAGAAGTGCTTGAGTTGCTGAGAAAATCAAAGTAACATTTGTCTTTATTCCATCTTTGCTCAAAACATTAACTGCCTTTAATCCCTCTTCAGTCATAGGAATTTTTATTACAATATTCTTATTTATCTTACAAAGTTCTCTAGCTTCTTTTACCATTCCTTCTGCTTCAAGACTGATAACTTCCGCTGAAATAGGACCGTCAACGATTGAAGTGATTTCAGTTATAACTTCAACAAAATCTCTTCCCTCTTTCGCTATCAAAGACGGATTCGTAGTAACACCGTCAAGAATGCCCCATTTACTTATCTCTCTTATCTCATCAACATTCGCTGTGTCAATAAAAAATTTCATCAATTGCCTCCTAAATATAATTAATCTATTCGAATATATTTTACCACAAAACAATGCAAAATGCTAACTAAACAAAAAGTTGTTTTAAAAAAATTGGGTATAATCAATTATAACATTATATTTTTTAGAATGGAGGTTTCTATGAATAAATTTTATAAAGAAATATGTAAATACTATGAAGATATTTTTCCAACAAATGAAGAACAATTAAATTTTTTAAATAATATTTCAGATGGAAAAGAATATTTAGACATAGGCTGTGCAACAGGACTCGTTGCAAAAAATTTAGAAAACTTAGGAAAAAACTTAACTTGTATCGACTTGGAAGAAAACATGGTAGAAGAAGCCAGAAAAAAAGGACTTAAAGTATATGAAAAAGATATGTTAGAATTGGACTTCGAAGAAAAATTTGACGTCTGCTATTGCATTGGAACAACAATTGCACATTTGGAAGACATAAATCAAATATGTAGCTTCATTCTAAAAACTATGGACTTACTAAAAGAAAACGGAAAATTAGTATTAAGCTGGATAAACTTCAAACCTTTCATTCTTAAAAACGACCTATTCCTTGGAGCCTTACCGACTCTAGGAACAAAAGTAAAATTTACAAGAAATTATTACAGAGAAAACAGCAAAATCCGTTTCAACACAGTTCTTACAACAGAAAACGAAAAATTTGAAAACACTCAACTCCTAGTTCCGTTACTAGTTGATGACTTAATTTCATTCGTAAACAGACTTGGACTAAAATACGAAATCTACGGAAACTTCAAAAAAGACGAATTCGACGAAGAAAACTCCCCGTCTGTAGTGTTTGTAGTAAGTAAATAGATATATAAAAACCTACTCGTTATTCACGAGTAGGTTTGTTTTTTATTGAATAAGAGATTTTTATTATATACTTTAAATTTTATTTTTTATATTCTAAATCATCAAATATGTTGGAAAGTTTTTAATTTCATCATTAGTAAATCCCATTGTACTTAAACTCATAATCTTAATTAATTTATCCATTAATATCATTAAATGTTTAATTTCATCATAATCTTTAAAATCATAATAATAAAAATGCCCATGAGTAATATTATTACGCAAATTAACAATATTACAACTAATATCATCAAAAAGTAGATTGTCTTTAAAATGTTCCGAAAATTCTTTAAACATACGTTTTAATTTTATTTTTAATGTATTTTTACTTTTTGCCAATTTAGGATTTAATTTTTCTAATAAGTATTCGAATGATATAACTTGCTCCAAAAATCGATGTGGCAAAAATTTACTATCAGTAGTCCCTAAATGTCCCAACGGTATACTATCTTTTATCTTATTCCCAGAGTCCAATGCTATACTATTTAACATTTTCGGAATATATTTCATAACATCAAAATTTTCAAATAACATATCACTCATGGAAGTATTATCTTCCATAATCATAGGACAATATAAAAATCCTGATTTAATACCATCCTTGTATAGTAATATTTCTTTAAAAGATACATCTGATTGTGATTGCATAAACATACATAATCTATAAAATACTTTAATAATATTGTAGCACTCTTGTATTTCGCATGTTTTTGTCTTAATCAACAATTCTCCTTTTCTATTCCAATCTTCTAGTAACCCAAACTTACTATCATACCCTATTCGAAATATTAAATTATATTTTTCTTCATCCATAGAAAAGTCAATATTATAAACCTCACTAGATTTATAAGACAGATTAATTCCTTTTCTAGCCATATCTATAAAATTATATGAATATTTAAAAATATCATCTAAAAAAGATGATTGAACCCCAATAGTATCATAATCACCTTTAGTTGGCATATTAATAATATAACAACTCAAGTAACAAGTATTTCCTATAGATTTTTCTACTAAAAAAGTCCCCTTTTTGCAAGAAATTCCATTTGAATCACAATAACCTTGTATAACAAAATTAGTTTTAAAATTTTTTTCTGAAATAAAATCATTTAATAAATAATCTTCCGAAAACAGCTCCATTATATAACCTTCAACAACAAAAGGTATTTTCCCATTTTTATAATCAATAAATCCTTTCAACATAATATTCACTCTACCTTTATAATTATAATAAAATAGTCAATTAAGTTACTTTTATTTCTTCGTCTTATCTTCTAGACTTTTAATACTTATGTTATTTAGCTTTTCAAGCGAAATCATTTGAGTTCTTGCAAGTTTTCTAAGTTCAATCATTCTTTCTTTTTGTGGCAGTCCTTTTTCAATTAGAACAGCATTGTAGCTTTCCATATTTGCTAGAACTAAAAGTTCATTTAAACTTGCATAGTCTCTCATATTTCCTTTTAAGTTCAGACTTTTTCTTACTAATATATACTTACATATCATAATTCTATCATATATCTTAAAAATTTTCTATACGAGTCGAATTGCACACGTTTAAAATCCGTTTTTATCCCTTTTTACAAACAAAAAGATAGCATTTCTACTATCCTTCTAAATATTATTTTCTAATTCATGTATTCTTTTTATCATTGGAATACAAAGAGAGATTACTACAAGGCATATGCCTGAGATTATTATTAATAATGCTGAGCCCCTACCTACTCCTTTTTCAGTTATTATTCCCAAGTAATCGGCTATTTTTCCTGAGATGGAATATGCAACAACATATCCAAGTTGTGAGAGAAATCCAATCAGTCCCCAAGCTCTTCCTTGATATTCATCGGGAATGTTAGTTCTTGAGAGATAGTCTAGGCAATTATTAGCAAAGGGTAAAGTCAAAAAGAAGAAAAATCCAAATATACACATTATTAGTACATTTTCAAAGATTCCAAATGCTAATATAAAAATTCCTGAAAATGTAAGAGATATACTTAAGACTTTTACAAAGTTTCTTTTTATTCCTCGAATTCCTAAAAAAATACCTGAAACAAGCATACCACTTGCACATATTGTTTCAACAATTCCTAAAGTTTTTGAGTCTGTGATAGACAAGAATATCGGAACAGCTAGTACTTGAAATACTCCCATAAACATTGTTATAACTCCTGCAAGTATTACTAGAAAAAACACTCCTTTATTGCTATATACTACTTTCCAACCATCTTTTAATCCGCTTAAAAAGTGATCTGATGTGCTGATATTTTTGTTTTTGATACTTTTTCTGATAATTAAGGTACATATTACAGTCAATATAAAAGTACATATATCTATTATTAAAAGCAATTTCACATCACTTATAGTTAAGAGCAAACCTGCAATTATTGGAGAAAGTAAATATTTAGCACTTCCTGCTAGAGAAAGTAGTCCACTTGCTTTGGAGAATTCATCTTTTGTTAGTAAGTCATTGATTGTGGCTCTAAATGACGGTTCAAGTAATGATGAAAAAACGGAACTTATAAAAACTCCTATACAAATCTGTGAAAGTGTAGCTTCTCCATTCATCATACACCATAGAATATAAACAATTCCCATTCCAGAACAGCCGTCTCCAATTACCATTAAAAGTCTTCTATCGTATTTATCTGCCAGCACTCCAGCAGGTACACTTAATATAATAGTTGGTAAAAAACCAATTAGAGTAATGAGCGCCATATCAGATGCTCGCCCTGTTTTTTGAAAAATATACACTCCAAGTCCGAAGCTTGTAAGTCCTCCACCGACTTGAGAGATTAGCTCTCCAATCCATAATAATATAAATTTTTTGAAATTACTTCCAATCTTCATATTCACACCTTTTAATCATTTTGAATTTCAAGAAGTTTTTCTACATGTTCTGTTTCAAAAAACATTTTTTTGTTAGTCAATACAACAATCACGGCAGAAATTGTTATAAAAATAGTTTCTATACATTTTGTTTCCGGCGTCATTGCTATTTTTTCTTGCATAAAGTTTAGAAACATATGAAAAATAATTGTTGCAAACATACTTCTATTGTTTTTAACATACACCCATGTTTGTATAAAAGTCATAGGTATAGCACTAATTAGAAAATTCATTACATAAAGAATTCCCATTTCCTTAAGTCCATAATGATATGTGCCTTCAGCCCAAAATAAAGGAATATGCCAAGATGACCAAATGAATCCAAATATAAGTGATGCTTTAAACCAGTTATATTTTGCTCCTAGAGCATCTGCTCCATATCCTCTCCATCCAATTTCTTCTATTACTGAAGCTAAAAAGATAGTAAGAAGTGCAGATGTTCCAGCGATTGAAAACGAAAAATCATCATTAAAACCAAACTGTTTTGGAGAGCCTCCAAGTAATACAGAAGTTCCAATTGATAGACAAACAGCTATTCCAAAAACAATTATTGGAAGTAGGATATAAAGTGGCTTAATTCTATAAAATCCTATAATCTTTCTATTAAAATCTTTTTTAAGGTTCTTATTTTTTGATGTAAAAACAGTTATAATCGCTGTTAAAGCAGGTGCAATTAGTCCCAAAAATAAAAGTGGAAATAGTAATTTACTATTATTTAATAAAATAGCTAATAACCAACAACCCCAAGTTGAAGCAAAAACTATAATAAAAAATCTTTTTGGTTTATATACATATTTATCCATAATTAAATATCCTCCTTTTTTTGTATTAATTTCTTAAGGAATTCCAAAAATCCAGCTTGTGCACCCAATATTTTTTCAACAATATCAATAAATACATCGACATCTGTATTAGAATATTCCATGTCATCAAACAGTTCACTACTCAAAATCATTATTATTCTAATTCTTTGTGGAATATTATCACATTTAAGTATCCCTAATTGAACCCCTTCTTCAACAATCTTAGATAACATCGGAACAACTCTTTCAATAACTTGACGATTAATTTTGTTATGCATAATTAAATTGTCTTGACGGTTAAGAGTGTCAACGATTTGAAATTCATCTTTATTTGGTCTAAAAGATGTTATTATCCCAATCATTTTTTCAGGTAAATCTAAATCTGAATTTAATATTTCATTTGCTTTCATTTCATACTCATCAATCATCATTTGTATCACTTCTTCTAGCATTTGCTCTTTACTTTTAAAATGATAGTAGTATGTTCCCTTTGCTATTTTAGCTTCTTCTATAATTTCATCTATACTTGTATTTTCATAACCTTTTGAAAGAAACATTTTATATGCTATTTTTAACAACTCTTGTTTCGTCTTTTCACCTTTTTTCATAACAACCTCCTTATTCGACTACTAGTCGGTTTTTAATTATTATAGCAACTTTAAAAAATTTTGTCAAGTATTTTCGACTACTAGTCGATTTTTTGAATAATTTTAAAACATTGTAGCAATAGGAATTTTTTGCACAAAAAAGATAGCATTTCTGCTATCTCTTTTTGAATTATTTATTTTTGATTGTAAGAATTTTTACCTTTACACTTTTTGAAAAATTACTCTAAAGTTACTTCCTTTTCCTAATTCGCTTTCAACTTCAAGTTTCGCACCATGGATTTGTGCAATTCTATAAACTAGATAAAGTCCTAGACCGTAGCCTGAATTTTTATCTTTGTTTCTTGAGCTGTCAGTTTGATAAAATCTGTCCCAAATTCTGTTTAAATCATCTTTTGAAATTCCAATACCATTGTCAATTACTTCAAGGACAATATTAGAGGAATATTGATGTAAATTAATTTCTATTTTATCTTTTGTAAATTTAATTGCATTACTTACTAAGTTATCAATCATTCTACTTATCATAGTGGATTGTGATTTTATATAAATTTTTTCTTCAATATTTTTTGTTAAGTAAATTCCTTTTTCTTTAAATTTGCCTGAATAATCTTTAATAGAGTCTTCTAGTAATTCACTTAAATCAATAATTGTAGGCTTTGCGTCATCAATTTTTTCAAGTCTTGTCATCTCTAAAATTTGATTTATCAAAAGCCCCATTCTATTTGATTGTCTTTTTATTACTTCAAATGATTCTTTGGCTTCATCTATATCTTTACAATATTCTAAAGCATATTCACTTTCAGCTAAAATTACAGAAATAGGTGTTCTAAGTTCATGTGAAACGTCACTGCTGAATTGTTTTTCGTGAACATAGGAATTTTCCAAGCTGTCCAGCATTTGATTAAATACATTTGCCATAATGTGAATTTCATCATTTCCTTTGTCAATGTCAATTCTCTTTGAAAAGTCTTTGTTTTTTTTGATTTCCAATGCAGTTGATGAAATATCATCAACCGGTTTAAAAGCGTTTTTAACAATTTTATATCCGCCATAGATAATAATTGCAAAGATAAAAGGGCTGATAATCAAAGCAATTAACAAAAAGCGATACATTTCATTATGTGATCTTTGAATCGGTAAGATTCCACGAATCCAGATTCCTTTATGTGATAAAAATTCCATATCATAGTAAAAGTAGTCAACATTTTTTCCTTTAAATGAAGCAATTTTTGAATCACTTATACCAAGTTTGGAGTCAAATTCTTTTGGAAAACTACCTCCTATAATCTCCATATTTTCATCATATAAAATAAAATATACGCCGTTGTCAAAACCCTCAAAATTAGCTAAATTTTTTGAAACTTCCTGAACAGACTCAATCAAATTTTTTTCCGTTCTCGTTTCAATGTATCTATTTGTAATAAAAAGCGAGAAGAACAGGATAGATGAAAACAGGAATAATATAAATCCTGTGTACCATAAACTTACCCTTATCGCTACTGGTAAACGTCCTTTTTTAGTCTTTGACAACATAGCCAACTCCTCTTTTTGTTTGAATTATTGCCTTTTTTGAACTCCCTACATCAATTTTTTTCCTAATATTTTTAATTAGTACATCAATTACATTAGATTCTCCCTCGTAGTCAAAGCCCCAAACATTATCTTTTATCTGTTCTCTAGTGATTATACGATTTTTGTTTTGAACGAGATATTCTAAAATAGAATATTCTTTTGCCGTTAACTCGATATTGATATTATCCCTTGAAACAGTTTTATTAGCAATATTTATAATTAAATCATCCACTTTTAAGTCATTAGAAACATTTCCATAATTTCTACGAATCATAGCTCTAACTCTTGCCAATAATTCTTCAAAATCAAAAGGTTTAACCAAATAATCATCAGCCCCTAAGTCCAAGGCTTTTACTTTATTTTCTACAAGACTTTTTGCTGTGAGCATTAATACAGGAGTGAAATTCTTATCTTCTCTTATTTTTTCTATAAATTGATAACCATCCAATCGAGGCATCATCACATCTAAAATAATTAAATCATAATTTCCGAATTCCAAAAATTCCAAACCCTCTTCACCATCAAAAGCAGAGTCTGTACTATATCCTTTTTTTCTTAAATGCTTTGAAATTACATTGTTTAAATCTCTTTCATCCTCAATTATCAAAATTCTCATAACTCCACCACCTGCTTGTTTGTTATTAATATAATTCAAAAAAATTTTTCTGTCAATACAAATATGCAAAAAGGGTTATCACAACCCTTTTATTTAATCATCATCTACTTCACTTTTATATTCTATAATTTTACCAGTTTCTGCATTAATTTTGTATTCTTTTTCCATTCCATTTACTTTTATTTCTATTTCATAAACTAATACTCCATTTTCTCTGTCAAGCTCAACTTTAGTTATTTTCCCACCTTTAGAATGAGCCAAAGCAATTTGTTTAGCTTGTGCAATAGTTATCTTAGTACTTCCATTATTTGTATTACTATTGGAACTTCCACTGTTTGAATTATTGTTGGAATTCTTACTTGAACTGTTGTTTGAACTATTGTTCGAATTGTTTTTAGAATTATCATTATTTGATGAATTTGATGAATTTGATAAATTTGACTTATTATTACTACTTGAATCACTTGTTTCAATACTATTTGTACTATCAATTTCTCTCTTTACAATTTTCCCTGTATTTACATCAATTTCATAATTCTTTTTAACCGTTCCGTCTAAAACTTCGATTTTAAAAACACTAACTCCATCTTCATCTTCTAATTTAGCACTATTGATATTTCCTGACTTTGCATCATCTAAAGCAATCTTTTTTGCTTCATCCAAAGACACTTTAGTTTTAATATTTTTACCAGAATTAAAATTTGTAATTTCTCCTACATCATCATTTTTTATAATATTTTTTATTGCAAATGTGGCAGTTATTCCAAGTAATACTGCCCCTATTATAATTAAACCTAGCATATTCTTTTTCATAAATGCCTCCTTTATAAAATCCAATTAATTCTTAATTTAACATCAAAACCAATCTTTTACTCATTTCAAA
>CABRGI010000002.1 GCA_902470455.1 uncultured Parvimonas sp. | reverse complement strand
CCACTTATCCACAAGTTATTCAACTTATCCACAATTTAACAAAAGGGGCTTTACTTTTTTTATTATCATTTAATCACATATAATAAATTTATGAAGTGATAAATTTTTATTCACTAAAAATTAGACAAAAAAATCCACTCCTTCAAAATTATTTTGCTTCGGAGGAGCGGAGCTCTTATTGTGAATCATCAATATTCTCGGGTACCCTCCCGATGCGAAGCATCGTGGATGAGTTCGGTTCTTCTTTTTCTATTTAACTTTTTTATATCCATCAACTTTTAATTCGTTTTCCAATTCATTTAGCTTTGTATTGTTCAAATAAGCTCTTTCTAAAGTTGAGTAAGTAAGTGCATCATCTCTTTTCTTAAAGTGGTAAAATTCATAATATTTATAGTCTTCAAAAGCTTTAGTTTCCTCACTTAAAAACTCTTTTTGACTTCCTGTTATCTTATATACAATAACAAGTTTATAATGCTCATCTAAACTTTCTTTTGCATTTACTGCTGAATTAATTTGCTCCTCAGTAAATGGTAAATCATATATTGATAGTATTTCGACCTTTAAATCTTTTACATCATTATATCTGTAAGAATTTCCAATACTTTTTTTAGCTTCCTCATCCATTCTATCTAAGTGCTTTTCAACATCCTTAAATTCTCTTACAAATTCTCTAAGATCATTAGCTTTAGCAGATACTGTTAATTCAGTCTTGTCAAACTTAATATTTAATCCTTTTGTATCCTCAAATTTTAAAGTTGCAGTAATCTCATCTCCATTTTTAATTCCTTTATCTTTACTTAACTCTACTTTATAAACAAGTGCTTGATTTATTTTGCCCATCTTCTTTTGATCTTTTACTTCTCTTATAATAGGAGAACCCATAATATCAACTTTTGCGATTCCATATCCATCATAACCTGAAATATTTAAAGTTATATTCATATCCGCCAAACTTACAACTGCATCAGGCTTTAACATATTTGTTACAGTATTATATCCAACAATTCCTCCTACAACAATTACCAAAGCAACAATTGCTGAGATTATATACTTTTTATACTTCTTAAAATTATTACTTATAATGCTATAATCTGCTGATTTAACCTTTTTTACAACTTTATCAGCTTCTGTAATGCCGCTATTAATAGTTGAATTTGCAGTATTTGTAATACTATCACTTACATTATAAGCATCTTGATTTTTAAAAGCAATTAAATAAATCATATAAACAGTTAAAGAAAATGCTATAATTGAAATCAGAGAAACTATAATATTTACATAAAATAAAGATGTTTTTAAAGAATTAAAAAATTCTTTAATGGTTATATTTACTATTATAACAGTAACTACTCCAGTAAAGAAACTTATATTAGTAGGAAATTTCAAAAAATCCTTTCTTTTTTCAAGAATTACAGTTTTATAAAAAATAATTACGACTAAAATTATAGATAAAATAATTAAAAAATTGGTAAAATTTCTAATTTTAGCAATTGTCTTTATATCTTCAATTTTAGAATACAATTTTCCAAAACCAGATAAAAAATCTTCTGATCCTGAATCTGTTCCAAAACCTTTTGAACTTCCTAAACTTATAAATTTGTAAATTTGATAGAGTAAACAAAGTACAAAAGTTAAGGAAATTGCACCTTTAATATATTCCAATAAATTATTTTTAGATACAAAATTTTCAAAATTTTCCTTTAAATCTGCCTGATTTTCACTACCTTGTTGGAAAGTTTTCTTTTCTTCATTTTCCTCATTTTCTACTTTTTCACCATCCACCTTATGCTCTTCAATTTTCATTTCTGAAATATCTTCGGACTTTTCTTCTAAGTCTTTATCAATTTCTAATTTGTCTTGACTCAAATTATCCATAAAGCTCCTCCTTAAAATAAATTATATTACAGTTTTATTATACTATTATACAAAAACTTTTTCAAGTAATTGTATGAAATTATAACAAAAGAGCCGTTGCAATTTGCAACAGCTCTTTTTCTATGCTTGATTAGCTATTATATCCTTAACTTTCATAAGTCTTGTAATAGTAGCTCTTTCGTTTTCATCTAATTTCATTCTGATGAATTTAATTGTTTCTTCAAGATCCGGAATTGTTCTATACTCAAGAGCATTTACTCTTCTACGAGTTTTTTCAATTTCATCTGCCATTAATTGACATGCTTTTTCAACTTCTGCAAGTTCTAAAAGCTTATCCATTACTGAATGTAATTCTAAAATTGCATCGTCCAGCTCAGAAGATGTTTGAGCGTATCCATAAGGGAATATCGCTCCACTTGATCCTGTTCTATCGAATTCCATTTTAGGAATATTTACACTCATTACATTTTTTGTCTCAATGGCAACAGATACTTGTTCTTTCGGAAAGGCCACAGCTTGTTCCAAAAACTCGGGACTCATAACAGCACTAGCTAAAAGAAAAGATTTAAATGAGTTTGAAAGTTCTTCTTCAACTTCTAAACGAAGTTTTTTATTTTTTCTAATCATTTCTATAAATCTTCTCATAAGTTCGTCTTGCTTATCTTTAAGAAGTTTATGACCTCTTTTAGCAGTTACAAGTCTTCCTTTAAGATTTGAAAGAGCCATACGTGTAGGATTTACATTTAGCTTTGCCATCTATATCTCCCCTTTATTCTGTCTTTCCTAAATATTTATCAATATATTCCTCTCTAATTCTCTTAAGTTCTGTTCTTGGAACTATACTTAATAATTCCCAACCTAAGTTTAAAGTTTCTTCTATAGTTCTATTTGTTTCGTATCCTTGGTCAACATATCTCTTGTCAAAAGCGTCTGCAAATTTTGCAAATGCTTTATCTGCTTCTGATAATGCTGATTCCCCTAAGATTACTGCCAATTCACGAGCTTCTCTACCTGATGCATATCCTGCATAGATTTGGTTCATTGTATCAGCGTGATCTTCTCTTGTCTTTCCTTTACCGATACCTTTATCTTTAAGTCTTGATAATGAAGGAATTACAAAAATTGGTGGTTGAATACCTTGTTTATATAATTCTCTTGAAAGAATAATTTGTCCTTCTGTGATATATCCTGTAAGGTCAGGTATTGGGTGAGTAATATCATCTTCAGGCATTGTTAAAATAGGAATTTGTGTAATGGATCCCGGTCTTCCTTTAAGTCTTCCTGCTCTTTCATAAATTGTTGAAAGGTCAGTATATAGATAACCTGGATAACCACGACGTCCCGGAACTTCTTTTCTGGCTGCAGAAACTTCACGAAGTGCTTCTGCATAGTTAGTAAGATCCGTTAAGATTACCAAAACATGCATTCCCTTTTCAAATGCAAGATATTCTGCACAAGTAAGAGCCATACGAGGAGTTGCAATTCTTTCAATTGCAGGGTCATTTGCTAAATTCATAAACAATACTGCTCTGTCTATCGCACCAGTTTTTGTAAAGTCATCAATAAAGAATTGAGCTTCTTCAAAAGTGATACCCATTGCTCCAAATACTACGGCGAATTTTTCTCCACCGCCAAGTACTCTGGCTTGTCTAGCAATTTGTGCTGCTACATTGTTATGTGGAAGACCTGAACCTGAGAAAATAGGTAATTTTTGTCCTCTAACCAATGTATTAAGTCCATCTATTGTAGAAATACCTGTTTGTATAAATTCTGAAGGATAGTCTCTTGATACGGGATTTATTGGAGAACCGTTAATATCTATCTTCATTTCAGGAATAATCTTTGGTCCCTTATCAATAGGATTTCCAAGACCGTCAAAAATTCTTCCAATCATATCTTCAGAAACTCCAAGTTCAAGAGGATGACCTAAAAATCTACAAGTTGTATCTCTTAAGTTAATTCCTGATGAGCCTTCAAACAATTGAACCATTGCCTTATCGCCATTAATTTCAAGAACTTTTCCTCTTCTTTTTTCTCCGTTTTGAAGTCTAACTTCAACTAACTCTTCGTACTTAACTCCTTCAACACCTTCAACAACCATCAAAGGTCCTACTACTTCTTTTACTGTCTTATACTCTTTAAGCATTAGAGTTACCTCCTTCGCTTATTAATTTTTCTATATCAGCCTTAACTGTTTCAAATAATTCATCAAATTTTTCCAATTCTTTTTCAGAAATGTTTTTACTTCTTGCTATTCCTTCACGAGAGTCAATCTTTAATATTTCATCAAGATATACTCCGGAATTTAATGCTTTTTTAGCTTCATCATAGAAACCTAAAATAAGATTTAACATTTTGTATTGTTTTGGAAGAGAACAATAAGTATCAACTTCATGGAAAGCATTTTGCTGTAAGAAATCTTCTCTTAGAGATTTTGCAACTTCAAGTTTTAATTGATCTGCTTCTGAAAGTGAATCTCTACCTACAAGACGAACAACTTCTTGTAAATTTGATTCTTCTTGTAAAAGTGCCATTGATTGAATTCTATGTGCAGAGAATTTTCTATCAATACTTTCATCCATAAACTTATCCATTTTTTCTTGATATAATGAATAAGAGTTTAACCAGTTAATAGCTGGGAAATGTCTTCTGTAAGATAATGCATAGTCAAGTCCCCAGAATACTTTTACAATTCTAAGTGTAGCTTGTGAAACCGGTTCAGAAATATCTCCACCCGGAGGAGAAACTGCACCAATTACCGTTAAAGCACCTTCTCTATCTTCGCCTAAACATTTTACAAAACCAGCTCTTTCATAAAAGTCTGCAACTCTTGATGCAAGATAAGCTGGATAACCTTCGTCACCGGGCATTTCTTCAAGACGTCCGGACATTTCACGAAGCGCTTCTGCCCAACGAGAAGTTGAGTCAGCCATAAGTGCAACTGAATATCCCATATCTCTAAAATATTCTCCAATAGTGATACCTGTATAAATTGAGGCTTCACGAGCAGCTACCGGCATGTTTGAAGTATTTGCTATAAGAACTGTTCTTTTCATAAGAGATTGACCGGTTTTAGGGTCAATAATTTCAGGAAATTCCATAAGTACGTCAGTCATTTCATTTCCACGTTCTCCACAACCAACATAAATTACTATTTCAGCATCAGCCCATTTTGCAAGTTGGTGTTGAACTACTGTTTTACCTGAACCAAAAGGTCCTGGAATTGCAGCAGCTCCCCCCTTTGCAACCGGGAAGAATGTATCAATAATTCTTTGACCTGTTACAAGAGGTCTAATTGGATCCAATTTTCTAGAATATGGACGACCTTTACGTACTGGCCATTTTTGAATCATATTTAATTCTTTAATTCCATTATCAGTTTCTATTTTACAAATAATCTCATCAACTGTATGATAACCTGCTAAAATTTCAACTATTTTTCCATTTATTCCTGGAGGAACCATAATCTTATGAGAAACAACTGTAGTTTCTTGAACTGTTCCGATTATATTTCCTTCAAAAACTTCATCTCCAACCTTTACAGTTGGAACAAAGTCCCAACTTTTTTCTCTATCTAATGGTAATACACTTACACCTCTTAAAAGAAAATCTCCAGCTTTTGCTTGTAATGCTTCAAGAGGTCTTTGAATACCGTCAAACATTTGTTCTAACATACCAGGTCCAAGTTCGATAGAAAGTGGACTACCTGTTGAATAAACATCATCTCCAGGTCCTATACCAGTAGTTTCTTCATAAACTTGTATTGAGGCTTTATCGCCTCTCATTTCTATAATTTCTCCAATGAGCTTATTTTCAGAAACTTCAACAACATCATATACGTTTGCATCTTCCATTCCTTCTGCAACTACAAGAGGTCCGGAAACTTTAATAACTTTACCGACTTTCAATATAAGCCCTCGCTTTCTATAATATATTTGATCCAACAGCTTTTTCAACATTCTTGTTGATATTTTCTAAGCCTATATTCAAACTACCTCTGTTGCTAGGTATTAAAATTACTGCTGGAATAACTTCGCTGTTATATCTTTGAATAGTTTCAGGAATATCTTTTGCTAATTGTTCAGTAACAAAGATTATTCCATATCCTTCTTTTGCTAACTTGTCAATAATTCTTCTGGCATCATTACCTTCAATTGCAGTGAAAACATGAACTCCAAGAGCTCTAAAGGCAAGAACAGAATCCTTATCGCCAATTACAGCTATCTTATACATAAACTTCACGCAACCTTTCTTTGATAAAATCAGCAGATAATCCATTGACTTTTCCTACTAATATAAGTCTTAAATTCTTAATTTCCAATTCTTTAGCAAAAAGAAAACTAAAAATAACTTCTGCTCCATAATGGATAGATTTAGTTTTTCTAACTATTTCAACTAAATACTCATCCATACTTTTTTCAAAACTGTTAAGAGAATTAGTATTTTTATATTCTTCAATAATTTTAGATAGAACTCTACCAATCTTATAAGACTTTAGCTTGATAGGTAAAACTTCAATATCCTCATAGAACATTTCTAAAATTTTATCAGTTTCGATATCTCCACCTTTTATCAAAACTTTTTCTAAAGTTTCTTTTACTTGATTTTGTTTTCTACATCTTATAAAAGTTCTTAGATTAATAAAATCAATCATTGCTTTAAAATATTCAGAAATCATATCAAGTTTAAATTCTTCTGCTAAACTCAAAACTTTTTCAAAATATTTTTTATCTATAAAGATATCAATGTCTTGAGGGTCTTTAGATACTTCAAAAAAGTCTAAACATTCTTTAAAATCTTTTGATAAGCCCTCATCATTCTTTAACGCCAATTCTCTAAATGTTTCAATTTCATTTCCATCTAACATACAATACATTGAGTCAAACTTTTCTTTTAAAATATGTTCTTTTACCAAAACTTTTAAATTATGATATTCATATTTACAAGAAAGTATCTCAACTAGAGATTTTTCCGGAGAAATTTCCATAACCTCTTTGTATGTCTTATCCAAAACTTCTGATAAAACCTGTTCATAATTCTCTGGTCTATCTAGTTTTGAGATTTCACTTGAATAAGAAGTTTCATTAAGTAACTTAATTGCATCTTCAAGAGTCTTTGCATCAGCAAGTCTATAAAGTTGTTGTTTAGTAAGGAGATTTTTCTCAGCATGACGAATTCTAACACTTGATTGGATAAAATTTTCTCTATCCATGATACACCTCCTATTAACTAAATAACTTATCTGCTACTTCTTGTTCCAAGTCTTCCTTTATTAAATCAACTAAACTTGAAAATTCATTATTTAATATAATCTTTCCATTTTTTAGTGAAAATCCACTCTCAACAGTTTCATTTGCAACTTTAATTCCAAATAATTTTTCTCCTGCCAAATTTTTTTCACTTTCAGTAAGAATAATCTCGCTGTCCTCTTTAATGTCTAAAGTTTTTAATGATTTTTCTACAAAGTTTAAATAATCTTCATGATTTAAAGTTTTTAATTTTTCTTTAGTCAATTCAAAGACTTTATTTATCATTTCTTGTTTTGCAACTAAAACCATATCTCTTGCTGTTAAACTTGAGTTTGAAATTATTCTGTCTTTAGATTGTGCGCCCTCAACTTTAGCTTTTTCAACTATCTTTTCAGCCTTTTTTTGAGCTTCACTTTCTGTTTTCCCAACAAGATCTGCAACTTCACTCTTAGCATCTTCTACTATTTTTTTTGATTCATTTTCAGCATCTTGAAGGATTTCATCTATAATATTGTCTAAATTAGACATTCAATCACATCCTTTATAATTTATTTAATGCTTTTTATTTGAATGTAACGCTTGAAAGTAATAAGAATGACATTGCAAATGCTAAGATAGCGTAAGTTTCAACCATTACTGCAAGGATAATACCTTTTGTTTGATGTTCTTCATTTTTAGATATTAATACCTGCAACAGCAACTCTTGCTTGGTAATAAGCTGATTTTAATCCAACGATTCCAACTGGTAATGAAACCATAACATAGTATAAACCTTCAACTAAGCTCATATCAACTCTTAATTTGAACATTATGAAAAGTCCAATTACAAATCCGTAAAGTCCTTGTGTACCTGGTAATAATTGTAATACCATTGCCTTACCAAATTTTTCAGGTTCATCAATAACTAATCCTGCTGCAGCTTCCCCAGCCATTTGAACACCTCTTGCAGATCCAATTCCTGCTAATAGTACTGCTAATGCTGCTCCTAATATACCAAATACAACTCCACCATTTTGCGCTAATACAGCCATAAATTCTTTCATAACAAAATCTCCTTTTCGTTTGTTTTTTTATTTTTTATTTTAGAATTATTTTACTTCTATATATTTATTATCACTTCTAAATTTCTTAAATGCTTTTCCGCCACCTTCATAGAATTTACTAAAGAATTCTACATACATAAGTCTTGAAGTATGAACATAAGCTGATAAGAAACTTAAGAATATATTAAATAACTGAGCAAATACAAAAATTATTACTCCGAAAATTATTCCTACGATTCCTCCACCTACAAGCATTTTTACTATTATATTAATTGCTACTGCAATAAAACCACCTGCAAGTCCAAGAGCCATAAGTCTAAGATATGAAACAAAATCCCCAATATATGATGTTATTCCATAAAGTGAATACAGTCCACCTGCTATTCTTCCTGCGATACTCTTTGAATCTCTAGCTCCAAAAGCAATGATTCCTAACATTCCAACTATCATTCCATAAAATGATATTGTATTTACAATATTTGGTAAAGTTACTACCTTTCCTACTATAACCAAAATTACAGTTGTTAAAGTTAAGTACCAAAGGAATACATCGTAGAATGCATCCATAGGCTTTCCGTTTTTAATTAACACATATGCTTTCATTCCCAATCCAAAAGCTAAATGTACTCCACCAAACGCTAAAGACAACATCAGAACTGTCATGAAGTCTTTTGATGAGTCTAATATTTGAGTTGGTAAAGTAATTAAATCTCCAAAAGCCGATCCGTAAATTAATCCCCATATCATAGTTGAAAAACTAAGTGCAAAGAAAAATTTTAAGAATTTTTTTGTTGAATCGTTAAACTTTAATGTCTTCAATGCTATGCCTGAACCTATGAATAAAATTAATCCATAAGCAAAGTCTGCAACCATCATTCCAAAGAAAATCCAATAAAATATTGACAATATAAATGTTGGATCAACTTCATCATATTTTGGAAGAGCATACATATTTGTAACTGATTCAAAAAGTGATGCTATTTTATTATTCTTTAAAATGATTGGCACATTAGGATCATCTGCTTTAGCATCTTCAATTTCCAAATAAACTTTAGAAGCTGAAATACTTTCAAGCAAAGCCTTGAAATTATTCTCTTTATCAGCAGGAATATATCCTTGAATAATATCCAACTTATCAGTAGCTTTAAAGTTTGAAACAACAGTGTTTCTAAGAGATAAATTTTGATAATATTCATAAATACTTTTCATTTTTTGAATATTTCCGGTAAAAGCTTTAATCTCATCAGTTAAACTGATATTATCATCTTCCAAAATTTTCTTTTCTTCTTCTAATTTTATTATTTCTTTTGAAACTTCACCTTTTATTTCTAAATTAACTTCAGAAAAACCATTTACTCTTAAGTTTTCAAATACTGCTTCATTTTCGAGCTCATTAGTAAAAATAATACAATACGAATTTCTTCCGACAATATCTACTTCTTCAAAATATGTATATTTCAAATCGACAGTAGATGATTTAAACTTTTCAAGATTCTTAGTCGGAATATATCCCATAATGAATTTTAATTTTCTAAATGAATTTAAGTCTTCAATAGGTTCTTTAATAGACTTCCAAGGTAATAATTCTTTAATAGAATTGTCTATAGCTGTTATTCTTTGATTATTTGAGTCTATCTTTTTACTTATATCGTTCAGATTATTAAAATCAGGAATATAATCATAAGAATTGGCTTCTTTTTCAAGTTCATCAAATGTATAAACTATAGGGCCTTTCTTTAAAGCAGACAAACCTTTTTCCTTTTCAACAAAACGACCTACATAATCAATCATCCATTTTATTCTTGTGGAGTCTTCTATATAATTATTATCTACCGTAGTAACTTCCACATCTTTTAGATAATCAAATTGATCAACAGCATCAGATTTCGAAAAGTTTACATAACCGAATCTTTGAAGTTCTTCTAGCAATCGCTTTCTCTCGGCTTCAAAAGCAAATAAAGTGAATTTCTTCATTTTAACTATTGCCATTTACATTCACAATCCTCTCTACTATTGAATTAACCACAGATTCTAACTTATTATCGTCAACAGATTTGATAAGCTCAACATCTCTTTTAGCTTTTTCAATAACCGGTTTTGCTAACATTTCACCTTCATTGATTAAACCAAACTTTATTTCTTCAGCTTTTTTATTAGCTTCGCTAATAACTTTATCAGAAACTTCTTCACATTCACGATTAGAATTTTTCTTTAAAGTCATAGCTTCAAGTTTTGCCTCATCAACTAAAGATTTCGCTTTCAGCTCTGCATCTTTAACTCTGTTTATAGCATCAGTAGTCATTTCATCACCTCCTAAAATTAAAACAGTATTTTAAATAAAAAATTGAAAATAACATTTTCATAACAAATATTTTAAATCATATGTATTTAAAACACCAATTTTATTATTACGTTAAAATAAAGTAAGCTTTTTTAAAAAACAAAAAATTCTCCCCCATTTTAACTGTAAGAATATTATAAACTTTTTTTTATCTTTTTTCAAGTGAATTTTAACAGAAAAAACTTTTTCATAAAAGATTTACTGCAATATAAGTTTATATTAATTTAATTTTCTTTTACACTTAAATCACTGAGTTAAATATATTATAAAAACAAATTAAAGTCAATGATAAACATAAAAGAAATATGTTAAATAAATATTCAAATTTCAATATCTATCAAGTTTTTTACGACATTAATTCATAATGTTTTTTCTATAATTTTTTTTTATTTAAAAATTATTTTTTTAATCCACTTATCATATGAGAAATAACTAATAAAGGATGGTGAAATAACATTCTAGGCCCTGAAAATTTCATGATTTTTTTTACTTTTTCTTTCATTTCAGGACTATAGCAAGGTGATTTGCAATTTGAACAAAAAGTTTTTGTCTCCATAAATCTACAATGATCAATCCTTTTCAAAGAATAGTTTAAAATCTCATTACATTCTTCACACAATTCATCTTTCTTGTGATTTTTACTACAATACAATTTCACCATTTCAGTTATTACTTTTTTCTCTCTATCTCTTTTCTTTACAATACTTTTTTTCATATCTTTATTCATTAAATTCTATAATTTGCCTTTCAATATCTACTTTTGCATTTACTCCAAAAGGAATGATACATCTTGGAGTACTATGTCCAACATTTATATTATATACAATAGACAACTCTTTATTTTTAATTTCATCAAGAAGAATTTTTTTATACTCTTCATAATACTCTTCATTTTGTGGTTTTCCGACAATCAAACCTGAAATAACATCAAATATTCCATATTCTTGAAGTTTATGAATCATCTTTCTAAATAGCTCAGGTTTAGGTTTTTCTTCGCTAGTTTCGAGAAGCAAGATTTTATTTTTCCACTCATTCAAACTTGGAAATAAACTATATTTTTGACAAAGAGAAACCGTATCTTCATATCTTGAATTATCAAAAATATCAAATATAGACTCTAGACATCCTCCTAATATTTTACCTTCAAATTTTGCATTTCCTCTTATTAATTCAAATCCACGATTATAATGCTCTTCCATAGAAATTCCTATAGCTTTTTCGCTAAAGTCTTCTCTCTCATTATACCAAACATCACTAGGATAAATTTCTTTAATTTTTCCGGTATTAATTAATTCTTCAAAGAAACGCTTTGAATAATGTAGCATTTCGTTTGATAACTCACAGACATCAGGTAAAAATGCCTGTCCATAGAATGTTTTTATTCCTACTTTATTTAGCATTAAATGATTCATTGTAGTGTCTGAAAAACCTAAAAATATTTTCTGCTTTACTGCGTTTTTTAATTCATTATTTTCAAACAAATAAGGCAATAATCTATAAGTATCATCTCCACCTATTGCACATAATATCATATCAATTGAATCATCTTTAAAAGCATCTATAAAATCTTTTGCTCTTTCTTTAGGATTATTTTTTATAAAATCAATACCATTTTTTGAATTAGGTAAAAATTCAACTTCAATTCCATATTTTTTAAGTCTCTCAATTCCAATTTTAACTTCATGAGCAACAAAATCTTCACCCAATATTCCACTGGATAAACTTACTATTCCTATTTTTTTTACTTTCATATACTTCTCCATAGAAAAAATCAGCTAATAACCGACCAAATGGTCGGTTATAAAGCCGATTATCTTAAATTTATTCTATTTACACTTTTTTCAATTAAATTTACGATATAATAACCCTTTGTATCTCCCTGTCTTGGCATAGTAGTACTACCGGGATTTAAAATAGTTATTCCATCAACTCTTTCTCTTAAATGAACATGAGTATGCCCGAAAAGAGCATAATCCGCCCCAACTTCTTTAGCTTTTTCAACTATTTTATCAATTCCATTGTCAACATCATATTTATGCCCATGAGTTAAAAAGAATTTTTTTCTTCTAATTTCTAAAACTAACTCTTCTGGAATATCTTTAGGATTTTTATCACAATTTCCTGCAACTGCATATACTTCCATTCCTGTTATTTGTTCTATCTTCTTTACATCTTCAGAATCATCACCAAGATGAAGAACAATATCAACCTTATTTCTTTGTAAACTGTATGCAACAGGAAGTACAATTCCATGAGTATCACTAACAACTGCTACTATCATATCTATCACCTAAAATATTTTTTAAATCTTCTAATGCTCTTTTTCTATGACTAAATTTGTTTTTTTCTTCGGCGCTGATTTCAGCCAAAGTTTTTTCCATATTTTCAGGAATAAAAATCTTGTCATATCCAAAGCCGTTTTCGCCTCTTTCATCTTCTGAAATAGTTCCTTTTAAAATTCCCTTTGCAATAAATTCTTTTCCATTTTCATCAACAAAGACAATTACAGTTTTAAAATATGCACTTCTATCAGACTTTCCTTCAAGATTTTTTAAAAGTTTCTCTCTGTTTGCTTCACTATTTCCATGCTCTCCTGCATATCTTGCAGATAGCACTCCCGGTTCTCCATTTAAAGCATTTACGAAAAGTCCTGTATCGTCTGCTAGAACAGCAAAAGAACAATATTCTCTTAGTTTTTCAGCTTTTAGTTTTGAATTTCCCTCAAGTGTATCATAAATTTCTTCAAATTCTTCATTTACACCCAATTCACTTTTAGTTACTATTTCAAAATCATATTTACTTAAAATCGCTAGCATTTCTTTGACTTTATTTTTGTTATCCGTAGATAGTGCTACCTTTTTCATTAAACTAACCTTTCTAAAATCAATTCATTAAATTTTTGTGGATTTCCCTTACCTTTTGAAGCCTTCATACATTGTCCCATCAAAAAGCCTAATGCTCTGTCTTTTCCATTTTTATAGTCCTCTATTGAAGATGGATTATTCTTAAGAACTTCTTCAACTATCTCAATCAATGCGCCGTCATCTGAAATCTGAATTAATCCTCTTTCTTCAACAACTTTTAGCGGATCAAAATCTCCTTCTTCAAATAATTCTCTAAGGAGTTTTTTTCCGACATTTGCATTTATCTTATTTTCTTTAACTAATTTTAAAAGACTTGCAAAAGATTCAATATTTAAAGGAATTTCTTCAAATTCAATTTCCAAATCTTTAACTCTTCTTAAAACATCTGAAAGCAACCAGTTTGAAACAAGAGTTGCATCATCAACTTTTTTAACTACTCTTTCAAAATATTCAGATAAATATTTATTTTGAGTTAATACATTTGCATCATATTCTGAAAGTTTGTATTCATTTAAAAATCTATTTTTCTTATTCTTTGGAAGCTCCGGCATTTTTTCATTAATGGCTTCAACAAAGTCTTTTTCAAGTTTGATATATGGAATATCAGGCTCAACACTAAATCTATAATCATTTCCTTCTTCTTTATGACGCATAATTATAGTTTCAAGCTTTGATTCATCCCAACGTCTTGTCTCTTTTTCACCTGCTATCTTATTCTTAACATTTTCTATATGTCTTTTTTGTTCATATTCCATAGCACGAAGAGCAGCCTTAAATGAATTTAGATTTTTAATTTCAGTAATTTTTGTCTTAAATCCACTTTCTTCATCAACTACATTTAAGTTTACATCACAACGAAGTGAACCTTCTTCCATCTTAACATCTGAAATTCCAAGATATTTTATAGTTTCTTTCAAATTTGTCAAAAAAGCAATAGCCTCTTCAGGACTGTTCATATCAGGCTCAGATACAATTTCAATTAATGGAACTCCCGCTCTGTTATAGTCCATTAGAGTATGTCCGTTTTCATTATGAATTGACTTTCCTGTATCTTCTTCAATATGAATTCTTTGTAATCTAAGTTTTTTCACTCCATTTTCAGTTTCAATTTCTATATATCCATTTTTACAAATAGGAGTTCTCTCTTGAGTTATTTGATAGCCCTTAACCAAGTCTGGATAAAAATATTTTTTTCTATCCATTTTCATATCCATAGAAATTTCACAATTAAAAGCATTGCCTGCCATTATTGCATATTCAATCGCTCTCTTATTTATTCTTGGAAGAGTTCCCGGATGACCTAAACAAATAGGACAAACATTAGTATTTGGAGGACAACCATATTCATTTTTACAACCACAGAACATTTTTGTATCAGTTTGTAACTCAACGTGAATTTCAAGTCCTATTATTGTCTTTAAACTCATATTAAAGCCCCCTTTCAAAATTCATTGCAAGATTTAATAATCTTTCATCATCAAATCTCTTACCTATAAATTGAACACTTCCACCAATTTTTTTAAGATTTAAAGGAATGGAAATAGCAGGAAGCCCGGCAAAATTCACAGGCACATTAAAAGTATCCCCTGCATAAGATTTTAAAGCATTATCCTTTTCTGCTCCAATCTTGCCTGGCAAGCAAGTTGTTGTAGGAGTTAAAATAAAATCATATTCTGAAAGCACTTTATTAACTTCTTTGCTTATCAAGTCTCTAACTTCCAAGCCTTTTTTATAAAGAATTTGATTGTTTGAGCTTGCAAGATAGAAAGTTCCCATTGCAATTCTTCTTTGAACTTCTTCTCCAAAACCTTCACTTCTAGTATTTGTAAAAAGTTCTCTTGTTGAGTCGTAATTTTCAGTTATATATCCATATCTGATACCGTCAAATCTTGACATATTACTTGAAACTTCAGAGCTCATAATAACATTATATACATTTGTAGAATGCTTAATATATTTAAAGTCTACTTCTTCAATTATAGCGCCTTGATTTTTTAAATTTTCAATCGCCTTTTTATAATCTTTTAAAATAATTTCGTCAATTTCATAATTTTCGATATTAGAAACTGTTGCAATTTTAATACCCTTTAAAGAAAAATCTTTATCTTCCTTAATATCTAAAGTATCTCTCATTGTAACTGCATCCATTTTATCCAAACCGCCAATAGTATTTAGAATCGGCAGAATTGATTTAACATCATTTGATAAAATTCCAACTTGATCCAAACTGCTTGCCATAGAAACAACTCCATACCTTGAAATCATTCCATAAGTAGGTTTATATCCTACACAAGCACAAAAAGATGCAGGATTTCTAACAGAACCGCCTGTATCGGATCCTAAACTAATCATAGCAAGGTCAGCACTTACACTACTTGCAGAGCCTGAAGATGAACCGCCGGGAATTAAACTTTCGTCAAGTGGATTTTTTGTTGCTCCAAAATAAGAAGTCTCGCCTGAACCACCCATTGCAAATTCATCCATATTAACTTTTCCTAGAATAACAGCGTCTTCTTCCAAAAGTCTATCAATAATTGTAGCATTAAAAATCGGATTATAATTTTCCAAAATTTTTGAACCACAAGTACTCTTAAATCCTTTAACTAAAATATTATCTTTAACGGAAACTGAAACCCCAAAAAGAGAGCCTAATTTTTCTTTATTTTTTAATTTATTATTTAAAAATTCAACTCTTTCCATAATTTTTTCTTTAGAAAAGTCAAGAAAAATATTCAAATCTTTCTTATCTTCAATTCTCTTTATAACATCAGTATAAAATGAAATCAAATCCACCTTACCACTGATAAAATCTTCTCTTATACTTAAAATATCCATTATTTCACAACCCTTTGCAATCTAAAATATCCATACTCTTTGTCACTTGCATTTAAAAGTGCATCTTCCCTTGAAATACTTTCTTCAACAACATCTTCTCTCAAAGGACTGTTATGTTCTACAACTATTTCTAGAGCTTCACAATCTGAAGTATCAAGTTCCATAATTTCATTGGCAAAAACTAGAACATCGTCGAACTTTTTAGCAATAATATCAAGTTCTTCTTCTTTTACATTCAAGTTTGCAAGATAATAAATTTTCTTTACTTCTTCCTTACTAACCATAAAAATCTCCTATCTGAAATATTAATTATCATGTATTATTTTAACATATTTTGACCAAAAAAACAAAAGAGGCTGTTTAAAAAACAGCCTTATTTTAACCTAAATAGTAGATTTAATCTTTCTATTAGTCATATTTAATCTCTTTATCTTTTTTAATTTTGTTTCCTTAACTTTAGGCTCATCAATCTTTTGACTCATTTTTTTATATTCCGTTTTGAAATAATTTAAAATAGACTCAAAACTTTTATTTAAAACTTCATTATCTGATAAATTCAAGTCCTCTAATGCTCTATCAATTAAATTTTCATGGAATTCATCATGAATTTTTAAAATATCTCTAGCCTTATCTGTTATTTCAACTCTAACAACTCTTCTGTCATCCTTATCTACATATTTTGTTAAATAGCCTTTTTTTATTAGTCTGCTCGCATTAACTGAAAGAGTTCCCTTTGTAACTAACATCGCATCAGCAATATTTCCAATTGTATTATTTTCAATCTTTGAAACATTTTCAAGCAAATGAACTTCATACATTGTCAAAGGTACTCCCTTTTCTTTCATATATTTTTCTTCTATATATAATATAAAATTAAATAAATCAACTAATAATTCGTTTAAAGTTTGCCTCGTTCTACTTTCAGCCATTCTCTACCTCCTAAACTGTATAAAAAGTATATAATAGTATTTCACTTTAGTCAATATCAAAAATCATTATAGTTGTTTTTTTTATAAAATTTATATATAATTATCATATGGAAACTTTACAAAACAACTTAAATATACAAGAAATTCAAAAAAATCTAAAGTATGAACATAATATTGAAATTTTTGACAGTATTGATTCAACAAATAAATATCTAAAGTCAAAGATAAATGAAAAAAATTATGGTACTATAATAATTAGTAATGAACAAACAAATGGTTATGGTAAAAAAAATAGAGAATTTATATCTAATAAAGATAAAGGAATATATATGTCTATTTTAATTAATCCGAATTGTCTAATTGAGGATTCTTTAAAAATAACAATTTTAACCAGTGTTGCTGTTCTTTCTGCAATTAAATCCATTTGTAATTTAGATGTAAAATTAAAATGGGTCAACGATATAATTTTAAATGATTTAAAGGTTGGAGGAATTCTCTGCGAAAGTCAAATTAACCTAAATACCAATATAATTGACAATATGATTGTCGGAATAGGAATAAATGTAAAAGAATGTAACTTCCCACCAAGTTTAAAAAACATTGCCACATCTATTGAAAATAATACAAATATTAAAATTTCAAGAAATAAATTAATTTCTGAAATAATAAACTTTTTTGACTTATATTTTATAGACAAGGAAAATTATATCGACCTTTACAAAGAAAACTCTTATGTTCTTGGAAAAGACATTACCGTAATTCAAAATGATAGACAATTCTATGCAAAGGCATTAGATATTGACGATAACGGTGCTTTAATAGTCCAAGAGCAAGAAAAAATCATCAAATTAATCAGTTCAGATATAAGTATAAGATAACTTATACTTATATCTTTTTTTATGTTTAATTTTTTAATTACCAACAGAACAGATTATTTCTCCACTACAAACTACTTTATTTTCGACTGTTGCACAAACTTCTGCAATATAAATATTTGCTTTATTATTTACAAGTTTTACTTTTAAAGTAAGTACATCTCCGGGTAAAACCATTTGCTTAAATCTCATTTTATTAATACCTGCAAAATAGCCAATTTTCCCTTTGTTTTCTTCTTTACTAAGCAATAAAACACAACCTGTTTGAGCCAAGGCTTCAACAATTAAAACCCCAGGCATAACATGCTTGTTTGGAAAATGCCCCATAAATTGCATTTCGTTAGCACTGACACATTTTGTCCCAACTATTTCAGTCTTATCTTCACTTATATAGTCAATTCTATCTACAAGTAAAAACGGATATCTATGAGGTATTATTTCTTGAATTTCATTAGAATTATAAACCATATTAGTCCTCCCATTTTTTCAAAATTATACTTGCATTATGTCCACCAAAACCTAAAGAATTACTCATTGCATATTTAATATTCTTTTCTATTCCTTTATTTTCAACAATATTCAAATCACATTCTTCATCAATTTTTTCTAAATTCAATGTTGCAGGAATGAAAGAATTTTTTAATGCCAAAGTTGTAATTAGAGCCTCAACCGCTCCACTTGCTCCAAGTAAATGTCCTGTAGCTGATTTTGTAGAACTAACTAATACATCTTTATAATTTTCTCCAAAAGCATATTTTATAGCCAAAGTTTCTGACTTATCATTTAAAGGTGTACTAGTACCATGAGCGTTGATATATCCAATATCTTTTGCTTCAAGTCCGGCATCATTAATAGCATTTAAGATTGCCTTTCCTGCCCCACTACCATCACTTAAAGGAGCAGTTATATGATTTGCATCACAAGAATTTCCATATCCAACAACTTCAGCATAAATTTTAGCATTACGCTTTAAGGCATGTTCCAATTCCTCAAGAACTAAAACTGCACTTCCCTCTCCCATAACAAATCCATTTCTTTCCTTGTCAAAAGGAATACTCGCTCTATTTTTATCTGTGCTTTCGCTTAAGGCTCTCATACTTGCAAAACCTGCTACTGCAAGTGGAGTTATAGAGGCTTCACTTCCTCCTGTAAAAACAATGTCCAAGTATCCGTCTCTAATCTTTAAAAAAGATTCTCCAATTGCATTAGTTCCCGCAGCGCAAGCAGTTACAACACTACTGCAATATCCTCTAGCATCTAAATCAATAGCAACAGTTCCAGCTCCTATATTTATCAATGCCATAGGAATAAAATATGGAGAAACTCTACTAGGTCCTTTTTCATTTAACACATTTTCACAATTTGAAATAGTTTCTATTCCACCTATTCCGCTTGCTAAAATAACTCCAGTTCTATCTCTATCAAAATCTTCGAGATTTGAATCTTCAAGGGCTTGTTTAGTAGCAATTCTTGCAAATTTAACAAAACGATCATTAAATTTTAAATCTCTTTTATTATAGTATTTTTCAAAATCTAAATCTTTGATTTCAGCCGCAAGTTTTACCTTGTGTCCGCTTGTATCAAATAATGTAATTTCATCAATTCCACATTTTCCGTTTTCTATTGAATTCCAAAGTTCTTCTTTATCATTTCCAATTGGGGAAACAACACCCAATCCAGTTATAACAACTCTTCTTTTCATATCACACCTACATTAACATTCCACCGTCAACATTAATTACTTGACCGGTTATATATTTTGATTCATCACTAACTAAAAATTTAACAACATTTGCCACATCTTCAGGACTTCCCATTTTATTCATAGGAATTGATTTTAGGACATTTTCTTTTACAGCATCAGAAAGAATATCTGTCATTTCAGTTTCAATAAAACCCGGAGCAATCGCATTGCATCTTACATTTAGTGAAACTAATTCCCTTGCGACAGATTTTGTCATTCCTAAAATACCTGCCTTACTTGCTGCATAATTAACCTGTCCAATATTTCCTGAAAGTCCAACTACGCTTGAAATATTAACTATAACACCTGATTTTTGTTTCATCATAATTCTTGAAACATTTTTTATACAGTTAAAACAACCCTTTAGGTTGACATCTATTACCTTATCAAAATCTTCTTCACTCATTCTTAAAATTAATGTATCTCTTGTAATTCCTGAATTATTGACTAAAACGTCAACTCTTCCCATTTCTTTTACAACTTCTTTAAACATAATTTCAACTTCTTCAAATTTTGAAATATTACATTTATATAATATAACTTTTACATTATATTCTTCACAAATCTTTTTTACTTCTAATGCCTTTTCATAATCAGAATGATAGTTTATTACTACATCATATCCCTCTTGGGCAAGTTTTATAGAAATAGCTTTACCTATTCCTCCACTTCCTCCAGTAATCAATGCAACCTTATTCATTTAATAACTCAACCACCTTTTCTATAGACTCAAGACTTTCAACAGGATAAATATTTACATCGGGATTGATTTGTTTAACCAAGCCACTTAATACTTTTCCAGGTCCTATTTCAACAAAAGTATCAACTCCATTTTCAATCATAAACTCAACACTTTGCATAAATTTTACACTTGATTTTATTTGATTTTTCAAAAGAATTTTAACATCCTCATCAGAAGTCTTTCCAACAGTATTAAAAACTATTTTTTTATTAGGCTCTTTAAATTCAACTTCTTTTAATACAGAAAATAATTCTTCACTTGCATTTTTTAAATAACTTGAATGAAAAGCACCACTAACATTTAATTTTTTTGACTTATATCCTAAATCCTTTAATTTCAAAATAGCTTCATCAATACCATCCATACTTCCTGTAATTACAATCTGTTTAGGACTGTTATAATTTGCTATCTCTACATTTTTTATATCTTTAATTACATCTTCAATTACTTTTGCCTCACAACTAAAAATCGCAGCCATACCAGTATTTTTAGGAACAGCATTAGACATTATTTCACTACGTTTTCTAACTAGTTCTAAAACATCTTTTACAGAAATAGCTTCGCTATATGCTAAAGCTGTGTATTCTCCTAAACTCAATCCTGCAGCATACTCACAGTCAATTCCATGACTTTTTAAAACTTTAGCTATTCCTAAAGATACTGCGACTAAACAAGGTTGGGCATTTAAAGTATTATTTAAGTCTTCTGCAGGACCTTCAAAACAAATTTTTTGTAAATTTGAAGGTAAATGTTCAAATACTTCTTTAAATGCCGAACTATCTGATAATTCTTTTCCCATTCCTACATATTGAGCTCCTTGACCGGCAAATAAAAATCCTATCTTCATATAATTACCTCAATTCTTCATTCGCTTCAGAAACTAATTCTGAAATTAATTCTTTAACAGTTGTTATCTTATCTATTCTATAAGCATTAGTTCCTGAAAATATCAATCCATTATCTACATCACCCTTTACAGCTCTTATTAAGGCGTCAGTTATACAATAAACAGTGTTTTTAGGATTACATGGTAAAATACAATCTACACAATATTTAACAGGAATTCTGCCGTCTTTATCCAATCTTTCTGTAAATTTATTTCTTATTGCTCTTCCAGGAAAACCTGCTGGACTTTTAACAATAATTACATCCTCTTTTTTTGCATTTACAAACATCTCTTTGTATTTTTCGTGAGCGTCGCATTCTTCTGTTGCAATAAATCTAGTTCCCATTTGAACTCCACTTGCGCCTTGTTTTACATATTTTGCAATATCTTGTCCTGTAAAAATACCACCTGCTACAAAAATAGGAATTTTTTGATTATATTTTTCTTCATAATCAACAACTAATTTCAAGCATTGTTCCAAAATTTCATCAATACTTTCACAAGTATTATTTAAAATATCCTCTTTTTTAAATCCGAGATGTCCTCCTGCTTCACTTCCCTCAATCACAACAAAGTCAGGAATTTTATTATGATGTTGATCCCATCTTCTAATGATAAGATTTAAAGCCTTTGCACTTGAAACTATAGGAGCGATTAAAACATCACTTCCTTTAGTCAATTCAGGTAAATTAAGAGGAAGTCCTGCACCTGAAATTATTGCATCAACGCCAAGTTTTACAGCTTCTTTAACATAAAGTGCATATTGAGATGTTGCAACCATTATATTAACTCCGAGCAGTCCTTTCCCATTAGCAATTTTTCTAGACTTTTCAATTTCTTCTTTCAAAGCAATAAAATTGTCTTCAGAAGTTTTTGTTATAAAAGTACTACAATTATATCCGGGGTGAGCGAAACTTAAAACTCCCATACAATTTTCTTTCATAACATTACCAACTAAATTTGATAAGGAAATTCCAACTCCCATACCTCCTTGGATAATCGGTACTTCTAAAACTTTATCTTTTAATTTAATAGAATTAAGCATTATCTCCCCCTATTAAATTTTTTAATCTCTCAAATTCTACTTTGCTTTCTTTCAATGTTTTTTCTTCCTTTATCATTCCTGAAATTTGACCTAGCATTACAGAACCATTTTTAATATCGCCCTCTACTACTGCTCTTTTTAAAGAACCTAAAGTAAGTTTTTCTAATTCCTCTCTTGATGAAATTTCTTTTTCCAATTGTAAAAATTTTCTACTCATATCATTTTTTAAAATTCTAACAGGCGTATTTATAGTACGACCTGTAACAACAGTATCTATATCCTTTGCTTTAATTACAGCATTTTTATAATTTTGATGTACTGGACATTCTTTAGCTACAAGCAAACAAGTTCCAACTTGCACACCAATAGCTCCTAAAGATATAGCTGCATTAAAACCTCTACCATCAGCAATTCCTCCTGCAGCAATTACAGGAATATTAATCGCATCTACTACTTGTGGAACTAATGCCATTGTTGAAAGTTCTCCAACATGACCACCTGATTCAGTTCCCTCTACTATAACCGCATCAACGCCAACACTTTCCATTCTTCTTGCAAGAGCAACACTTGGAACTACAGGAATAACTTTTATTCCTTCAGCTTTTAATTTTTCAACATATGCTCCAGGATTTCCCGCTCCAGTAGTTACAACAGCAACTTTTTCTTCTAAAATTACTTTTATTATTTCATCACAATAAGGATTCATTAACATTACATTAACCCCAAAAGGTTTATCAGTAAGTTCTTTACATTTTTTTATAGACTCCCTTACCATTTTAGCATCCATAGCACCAGTTCCAATAATCCCAAGTGCCCCTGAATTACTAACATCCGCCGCAAACTCTGCAGTTGAAATATTTGCCATTGCTCCTTGAAAAATCGGATATTTTATTCCTAATATTTCATTTATCATTATATTCTCCTATATTTCAATAATAGTAGAGCCCCAAGTCAATCCCCCTCCAAAGCCGACTAAAATTACTTTATCTCCTTTAGCAATTTCATTCAACTCAAAGGCTTCACAAAAAGCCATTGGAATACTTGCAGCACTTGTATTTCCATATTTTTCTAAATTAACAAAAAATTTATCATTACTTACATTAAGTTTTTTTGCAACATTATTTATTATTCTCTGATTTGCCTGATGTGGAATAATTAACTTAATATCTTCTAATGTTAAATTTGTCATATCCAAAATATTATTTATTGATTTTTCCACAGCATTTATAGCGAATTTAAAGCTCTTCCGATCTTCCATCTTTAGAAAATCAGATTTAAGAACTTTGTTTTTCATTTCAAAATTCATCTCTACATTTTCAGCAATTAAAACTTTATCATTTCCTAAACTACAAGTGTAAAATTCTTCATTCTTTTCATCTTTTTCAACTACAATTGCTCCTGCTCCATCTCCGAACAAAACACAAGTATTTCTATCTTCAAAATTTATTATTCTACTAAGCGTTTCACAGCCTATAACCAAAGCTTTTTTATGATATGTATTAAGCATGGAAGCTACAATTTTTAAGGCAAAAACAAAACCTGTACAAGCAGCATTAACATCAAATGCTGTTACATTTTCTCCAAGTCCTAATTTTTCTTGTACCATACATGCTACAGATGGAGTATAATTATCAGCAGTCATAGTTGCGCAGACAATCAAGTCAATTTCGTTTTTATCAATATTTGAATTTTTTATTGCATCAACAGCAGATCTATATGCTAATTCACTCGTATTTTCATCAGAAATTCTACGTTCCCTTATTCCTGTTCTTTGAAAAATCCATTCATCACTTGTTTCTACAAATTTAGAAAGATCATCATTAGTAACAACTTTTTTCGGAACAGCTTTTCCAAAACCCAAAATTTTCATTAATAAACTCCAATATTTCTATATTTTTTATATCTATTAGAAAGCAAACTACTCTTACTAACTTTTCTCAATTCTTTTAATTTCTTATAGATACTTTCATCTAAAAGCTTTATAACCTCTGAAAAATTATTTTGAGCTCCACCAAAAGGCTCTTTTATAATTTCATCAACTATTTTTTTCTCTCTAAGATCTGAAGCAGTAAGTTTCATCATTTCACTTGCTTCTTTACATCTAGTTTCGTCTTTCCATAAAATAGAAGAAAAACCCTCAGGAGATAAGACAGAATAAATAGAGTTTTCAAGCATAATAATACTATCTCCAATACTAAGAGCAAGAGCTCCTCCGCTTCCTCCCTCTCCTATTACAACACAGATTATTGGTGTTTCAAGAGTTGAAAACTCATATAGACATTTTGCAATAGCTTCTGCTTGACCTCTTTCTTCGGCATCTTTTCCGGGATAAGCTCCGGCAGTATCAACAAAAGTTATAATTGGTCTTTTAAATTTCTCTGCCTGTTTTGCAAGTCTTATCGCTTTACGATAGCCCTCAGGATTACTCATTCCAAAATTTCTTTCAATATTTTCTTCTGTAGTTTTTCCCTTTGCTTGTGCTATTATAGTAACAGGAATATTATGGAACATTCCAATTCCTGAAATTATTGCCTTGTCATCTCCGTAATAGCGATCACCATGTAATTCAACAAAATTTGAAAATAATCTTTTGATGTAGTCTTCTGCTTTAGGATGTGCTTTATTTCTTGCAATACAAACTCTATCCCAAGAAGTTAGATTTTGATTTGCTTCATAACAAAGCTTTCTTATTTTAGTTGTAAGAACTTCTCTTTCTTGCTCATCAGTTGTATCATTCTTTTTCTCTATAAGTTCTCTTATTATTTTTTCATAATCTTTATATTCCATTACTTCGCTCCATGTAAAATTAAAAGTTTATGTATTGTATCTTTTAATCTATTTCTACTTACAATAAGATCTACAAAGCCTTTTTTCAACAAGAACTCGCTTCTTTGAAATTCTTCAGGCAATTTTTCATTTATTGTTTTTTCAATAACTCTCTTTCCTGCAAATCCAATAAGAGCATTAGGTTCTGCAATAATAATATCTCCAAGCATTGCAAAACTTGCACTTACTCCTCCTGTAGTAGGATCTGTTAAAATAGTTATATACAATAAACCCTTATCACTATGTTTTTTGAGTGCTGAACTTGTCTTTGCCATTTGCATTAAAGAAGTAATTCCCTCTTGCATTCTGGCTCCACCACTTGCAGTTGCAATAATTAAAGGTAATTTTTTTAATGTTGCATATTCGATAGAACGTGTAATTTTTTCTCCTACAACTTTTCCCATACTTCCCATCATAAAATTACTATCCATTGCACAAACAACAGCCTTAATTCCTGAAATTTCTCCAATGCCACAAACAACAGCCTCATTTATTCCACTATTTGCTCTAGCTTTATCAAGCTTTTCATCATATTGATAAAAGTTTTCTTCATTAAATGTAGTAATTTCAGCGTCAAACTCATCAAAGGAGTTA
>CABRGI010000001.1 GCA_902470455.1 uncultured Parvimonas sp. | reverse complement strand
TACAAGTAAAACTAAATGTATCGTAGATACATAAAAAATCATAATTCATAGAAACAAAAAGACGGCATCTCTACCGTCTAATTTATAAGAGTTATTCAATTTTATTAATATATTTATAATTTCAAAATTTTAATTTGCTTTTATAAAGGTCTTAAAAGCCCTGATTCTATTGCTTCCTTAATCGTTCCAAACATATTTTTTATTGAACTCTCATAATGCATGATTTCTAAAAACTTATTCTCTGACATATCAATATATCCTTTCGTATGAATCTCAGGATGATTTATTTTCTCAAATTTAATATAATTATCATATGTTTCATAAGATACTATATATTCTAAATATGTTTGTAATAATACCGATTCATCAAAATAAACATCATTTATAAAGTGGTATTTTCCTTCCCTATTTAAAATATAATCATATAATTTCTTAACGAGATTAAATTGTTTCTCATTCATTTCAAAGTATTTTTTATCCAATAAAACTCTTTTTTCAGGATTTTTAAAATCATACCTTGTATTAACTTTAAGTTGTGATATCAGTTTCCCAACAATAACAACAATCATATCTGTTATTTGTAATCCAATAAGTGATTTAGAATTACAATTAGCATTTATTTTATAAAAATTCAAATCCTCAAAAATATTTTTAGGTATACCTTCATCTAGAAATAAGATAATATCATCTTCAATACTTTTTGAATATCGTTCAGTTATCCATAAATCTAAAGCCCATTTAACTTTTTCCCAATCAAAAGATAATGGTAAATTAGGCTCATCTAATTTTGTACTATCTTTCAAAGTATAATCTATACATTTGATAATTTGTCTATAACTGTCGACTTGTTTGTTCATTCTTAAATTATTTTTATTATTATAAACGATATTTTTCATATCTTGTCTAATCAATTTAAGCAAGTAGTAAGTACTTACTTTCTTATCTAAAAAAGCTTTTATGACTTCTTCGGATGCTTCAATGTCAGCAAATTTAGTTATAATATATTTAAAAATAAATGGTGAAATACTATTTAAATCTAGATTGTAAAAATAATTCTGTAGTCTAGAAGATGTTATAATTGACATTTTACTTATCATAAAAAGTAAATTATCCACATCATATTTTAAGAGTAAATCCAAAAGATCTATATAAAAGTCTAATTCTCTGTCATTCATAGACGCTATTCCAAAGTCAAAATTATTCTTTAATAAATCTGCTCCTTTTAATTCTCGTCCTTTATTTTGTAGAGAATCTCTAAGTTGAGTTCTAGAATTTAAATATTCTTCAACAATTTTCGTATATTCATTTTCAATACTCATATAATCTTCTTCATTAATTTGGATAACATTCGCTACGTAAGAATGCATTATATCAGTTCCATAGCTTAATTTTTCTCTTTTATTAAAAGGATTCGTAATTTTAAATGAATTTTGAGGTCCTTTTTCATCCATAAATAAAAACTTCATTTTAGAATCTCCTTAGTAATTAAAATCTTTTAAACAAAATGAACAGTATGGCTACTAACTATATATTTAGCTAAATTCTTTTCTTATGAAAGATATCCCTTTTTCTTTCATTAAAATCCATCTTTCTATAGATTTTATTTTTTTATTATTACTATATCTTTTTAAGTCAGTAAGCGATAACACTTCATATATAAATAACCAATTTTGTTCGAATTCTGAATTTTCTACTAGCTCCAATGAGTGTTCTTCAATTTTATCAATTATTTCCTTATTATCTTGTTTTTTGTAATACATCCAAATTAATAATTTATATATACAATTATCACACTCAAAAATTCTATTAGATTTTAAACTATCTAGTTTAAATGAATATTTAATAGAATAATATAAAGAGTAACAAATCTGTTCATAATTTCCATTTTTCAACCCATCATAATATACTTCTTCTGCAAATTCTTTCATTTCTTCTATCGAAACTTTATATGGAATAAATACATATTTTTCTATTAAAGGAATTAAATATGGATATATTACAGCAAGGTGCATAATTCGTTTTTTACAACATTTTTTAGCGCTTTCCGTAAGTTTTTTCTGTCCAGATAATGTTTTTATAGCATAATTCAAAATTGCAGAGTTCATATTATTTTCTTTCATCAACTTAATTGATAAATCTAAGAAATTACTCACCTCCTTATAACTAGTACTACCATAAGGTGATGTAATTGGAAATGTAGATAATCTACTAATCCATTCTTCTTCTAAAGAAATTGGTAGTTCTTCAAAAAATGTTTTTTTGTGATTAAGTGATAAACCATATTTTTGTAGTTCTTCAGATAAATCTTTTACAAATGATTTAGCATCTTCTTGAGTTTTTACATAACAAGTATAATCATCAATATTACGATAATAATTCCATCTTCGCCTCAACTTATCATCTATTACAACAAGAACAATCTCTGATAAAATATTTGATGAATGGGGTCCTATTAGAATTCCATGAGTTTCACCATTTTTAATTCCACGGCAGGCTTTATCAATTTCATTATACCAACCATTGTTTCTATTTTTTTTAGCAATTTGCTTTCCTACTAAAGCCCAAGGCAAAGAGTGTGTGTATAGACTTGGAAAACAATTCGAAATATCAGCATGAACTATATATTTTGCTCCTGATAATAAATCCAATTCTGGAGTCCCATCTATTTTCCAATTGTTATAATTCATTTCAAATAAAGATTTATTTCCTTGTATTTTCCTTATATGAATCCTACTTGTCTTATATTTCCCATTATTAGTATATTTTTTAAAATGCTCTTTAATAATTTTCCAATTTTCCCCCAAAATTTTACATAATTTGTAATATCCTATGGGATTTGGAATTCCTAAAGTTCTTGGAACGTTCGTATTTCTAATAACATCAAAAACCATGTACCCATAATCTCCATTCAAAAATTTTTTTGAATTATTAATGTCATCTTCAAAAGTATCACAATGTTTTTTGAAATTTTCAGAAGAGAATACAGGTGGAAGTTTTTCAGAAAATAATCCATATGCTAATAATCCGTTATAAAGTTCTTCATCATTTATTTCTTCCATACATTTAAAATAACTTTTCATATTAAACCTCAATTCTAGTTTGTTCAAAAAGACGGTATCTCTACCGTCTTAACTATTCTAAATACCAACAAAAACATCAACTATTTTTCTTATTTTTTCTAAGACTATTTCTTTTTTCTTTTCTCTTACTCCACCTCTTCTGGATAGTGGTGGGATTATGCCGTCTAATTCATCTCCTGCATATTCCACATAACCTTTAGATATGGATTTTTCTATAAATCTGTTGGCTTTTTCATTTAGATTTTCTTCAGCAATTAGTTGATTAATTTTAACTACTTTTTCTTTTTTTGCAAAGTCATAAAAAGTTTCAATAATATCGTCAGTATTTTTCAACTCTGATAATCTTGTTTTGCTAATGAACTCCATAACTAAATCTTCTTTTGCTCTTGTTCCAAGACTTGATCTGATTACTCTACGAACTTCTGCTTTTAAACTTTCCATATCGTCATTTTCTCTTGCCTTTTCAAGAATCAAAGCTAAAATATAGTCTAAATTAATTTCATCAGTCTTTAGCAAATCAATTTGAAATTCAACATCTGAAAAGTCTATTTGTTCCCCTTCAGCTTCTTTACTTCTTCTTTCATTCAAAATGCTTTCTCTGATATCGACATATACACTTTTCATATCTTGCATTAGTCTTTCAGAAATAATTTTTTCAAAACTTTCAAATTCGTCAAAGTTTCTAAGAATATTCTCAGCCTTTAACAACTCTCCAAAAAGCTGTACAAATTCTTTTTTATCAGCTTCAAGTACAATTTCAGTTGGGTCAGGAAATTTAGCAATTATTTCTTCACATATATCCTTATAACCTTTAAATTTCTTTCCTGTTTCTTCATCTGTAAAGCCGTTGATGTATTCATCATAACTCTTTTCTAAAATTACATTGACACTATTTTCATCTCCAAAAGTTTTAATCGCATCTTCTGTAGCCCTTTCCAAATTTCTAAAACATACAATATTTCCAAATGTTTTTACTTTATTTAAGATACGATTAGTTCTTGAAAATGCTTGAATAAGTCCATGATATCTTAAATTTTTATCTACAAATAAAGTATTTAATGTAGGAGCATCAAAACCTGTTAAAAACATTCCAACTACAATAAGCAAATCAACTTCTTTATTCTTTACTCTGTTAGATAAATCAGAATAATAATTTTGAAATTCCTTTCCTTCAGTTGAAAAGTTGGTTTTAAAAAGTTTATTATAGTCATTTATTGCCCTATTCAAGAACTCTTTAGCAGTAGAATCCATAGCCGATGGTTCAAAATTTTCGTCCTCTATTTCTCCAATTGCAGATGGTTCTTCATTGGCAGAAAAACTATAGATTGTAGCAACTTTTAATCTCTTTTCTTCTGGCAAAGACTCTTGTTGTTTTTGAAATTCTTCATAATACAATTTTGCAGCCTCTACACTCTGAACAGCAAACATCGCATTGAATCCATTTAATCTTCTATGTTTTAAATCATAAAACTCATTTCTATGTGTCTTAGTATCAAAAACTTTTAAAACATACTTTGTAATCTCAGTTATACGTTCAGGATGCATTAACATTTTTTTCTCTAATTTCTTTAGCTTTTCCTCATCCGTTTCCATTTCAATTTCCTTGAATTTAGGAGTAATATTATTATAGTCAACCTTAAATTTTAAAACTTTTCCATCTCTAATCGCATCTGTAATTACATAACAATGAAGTTGTGCTCCGAATGTTCCTGAAGTCGTATCTCCTTTAAGAGAATTTTCAGGAAAAATAGGTGTTCCAGTAAATCCAAATTGATAATATTTTTTAAATGATTTTCTGATATTTTTTTGTGCATCTCCAAACTGTGAACGATGACATTCATCAAAGATAAGGACACATTGTTTATCATAAATTGGATGATTAGGATTTTTCTTTACAAATTCATTTAACTTTTGGATTGTAGTAACAACAATTCTATTGTCATCCTTTTCAATAGATTTTTTAAGTTCCTTAGTGTCCTTGCTTCCATTTACACTATCTTCTTGAAATCTTTTATATTCTTTCATAGTTTGATAGTCCAAATCTTTTCTATCAACTACAAAAAACACTTTATCAATAAAATCAAGATTAGTTGCAAGTCTTGCAGTCTTAAAAGAAGTTAGAGTTTTGCCGGAACCTGTTGTATGCCAAATAAAACCACCAGCTTCAGCAGTTCCTGCTTTTTTACCCTCATAGCTTGACTTTATTTTCCATAAAATTCTTTCGGTAGCTGCTATCTGATAAGGTCTCATAATGAGTAAAGTGTTACTTGCATCAAAAACACAATATTTTGTAAGCACCTCAAGAAGAACTCTTTTTTCAAAAAATGTTTTAGTAAAATCTACTAAATCGCGAATAACCTTGTTTTTAGCATCTGCCCATTCACAAGTAAATTCATAATTATTTTTATTTCTAGCAGTTGTATTTGCAAAATATCTCGTATAAGTTCCGTTGGAGATTACAAAAATTTGCACAAATTTATAAAGAGAATGTTCTAAATTAAAGCTCTCTTTACTATATCTGTGAATTTGATTAAATGCCTCATGTAAATTTACTCCACGTTTTTTTAATTCGATATGAACTAAAGGTAAGCCATTTACTAAAATAGTTACATCATAACGATTTTGATTTTTTTCTCCAGCAGTAACTTGATTTACAACTTGTAAAAAGTTATTGTGAATATTTTTCTTGTCAATAATTTTTATATTTTTTAAATGTCCATCATCAAAAATAAAATCGTAAATATAGTCTTCTTGTATTTTTCTTGTCTTTTCAATCATTCCATCTTTTGGGGCATCCAAATACTCAGTTAAAAATCTTTCCCACTCAGATTTTGAAAAAGATACATTATTTAATCTTTCGATTTGAACTTTTAAATTACCATACAGTTCTTCACTTGTTGTAAATTTTACTCTTTCATAACCTTGAGAAACTAAATTAGCTATCAACTCTCTTTCAAGCTCAGCTTCACTTTGATATGATCCTCCCCCAACCCTATTATTTTTGTCATAATGTGCTAAGATAATTCCTCCTGTCATCTCAGCAATAGTTGACACACTGTATTTACTCATTTCCTCTGACATCTAAATACTCCCTCCATAAGTTTTAGAAATAAATTCTAAAAATTCTTCCAATTTCTTCACTACTTCTTTATCCAATTTTTCAATCCATCTTTTAGGAATACTTTCATAGCCGAATTTTGCACCTGCAATACTTCCTGCTATCCCTGCAATTGTATCTGCATCTCCACCGTGATTTACAGCACCGATGATACAATCTTCAAAAGTTTTCTTTTCACTCCAATAAATAGCATTATTGAAAGTATTTACGATATATCCACTAGGCTCTAAAAGAACTCTCTTTTTATGATTTATTCTCTTTTCAAAAATATTAGCTTTTATAATTTCTGTATATTCCTTTAAAATATTTCTACAAATATCATTATTATGAGTAATATCTCCCTGAATAAAATTAAGTTCTACAGATTTCTCTAAATTTAACAAAGCACAAGGCATAGCTCTCATAAGACTTCCATTTCCCAAAGCAGTATTATCCTCTGCAATATAATTTCCGGACTCCTTATAAAAAGCTATTGCTTTTCTACATTGATTTCCGATGTCTTTAGGTTTTGTATCGTACCAAGCCACAAAACTATCAGCTACATCTTTCTTAAAATTCTTAAAATCATTTTTCATAAGAACTTCCATAACACAAATCGACATCTGTGTATCATCTGTAACTTCTCCAGCTTTTAAGTCGAGCCAACCACCACCAACTATATCAGTTAGCTTCCCATAATCCCTTTTTATTTCAGCCTCATTCATAAATTCAGTAGTTGCTCCCATTGCATCTCCAATCGCAAAACCATAAAGAGAACCCTTTAACCTATCTTTAATATTATTCATTATATCCTCACTTTAAATTATCTATTAAAACTTAATAATTCTTCTCTGTAATATTCATATTGTTTTTGTCTTAATTCAATTTCTTTTGGCAAGCCTTTAGAAATATCATTTACAATAGAATCAAATTTATCAAGAATAGAAACAATATGCTCTTGAACCTTGATTGATGGAACTGGAATTTTGATTTGTGAATATTTTGATATCCAAAGTCTCTTATGCTCAGTACTATCAATATTTATAGTTTGCATATAATGATAACAATATCTTAAATTTATATTTCCATTAGATTTTATCATTTTCATTGCCGATGATTTCACTTTGAAATCAAAATCTACCCAATGGTTACCAGCTGTAAAATCATCAAAAATTATAACTGGGTTTTGTTTACTAGCTTTATAAATGTTTTCTTCTTCATCAGTAAATCCTAATACAAAAGTTTGTCCAGCTGTTAAAACAGGTACATTATAATCATTGCTATAATTTGTTGTTTTAACGATATATTTTGACGGTTGTTCATAATCTAATAAATCTTCTAACCTTTCCCACTCAATATTATATAATTTAACTCCAACAAGTTCTCCAGCTTCTTTAAGAGAGTCTAGATACGAATTAGAGAGATATGCTCTCTCTCTCTCTCTTAACAGAATTTTCGTCAAATGTCAAGAGTTTTTCACGATAATATTCATATTGTTTTTGTCTTTGTTCAATTTCCTGTGGCAATAATCCTTTTGTATCAGCCAACAAAGATTGAAATTTTTCAAGAATTTCAACTACTTTGTTTTGAATATAAATATCTGGTATAGGAATTGTTTGTGTTAGCAATGTACTAACATCCACAGATGGAAAATTACCAATTTTTATATTATTTCTACACCATTTATTAATTATATAAAAGTAATAATATGCATACTTTATATTTACTTCTTTTTTATAACTACCTTTCAATGAAAAACAAGTAAATCTTTGATTTGCTAAAAATGGAACAGTTATTAAAGCATGTTCTCCTATAGTCGCAGATGTTGATAGAATAATAGAATTTTGCTCAAATGGCTCTCCTTTTATTGCAGAATTTGAAACATAATTTTTAGCATAACTTAATATATTCCCATTTTCTCTAATATCTTCCATCTTAAACCAGGGTATATCTTCACTATTCCAATACTCTTTAACAGACTTAGAAGGTGTATATCCATTTCTTGTATTAAATACTTGAGATAATGTATAAAAAGATATGTCCTCATTATTTTTAATTCCATCTATTTTTGAAGAAATTTTATTCAAATATTCTTCACTTAAAAGCATATCTCTATAATATTCATACTGTTTAGTTCTAGACTGTAATTCAGACTGTAATTCAGACTGTAATTCAGTAACATAATTTGTAAATTTGTCAAGTGTTTTTACAATTTTTTCTTGAGTTTCTATTGATGGAATAGGTATTTGCAATTGTTCTATTTCACTTTTAGCAATTGTCTTTCTAGTATTTCCAAATACTCTTTTATATAATTTTTCTCTAAAATTTTCACTTTGAAATAAATAATTTAAATAACAAGAAGTTATAAAAGATTTATTTTTCAGGCGTATCCTCATTATATGGTATGAATATACAGTATTAATAATATCCTCAGTTGCCACACTCGATCTAAAAATATCATCTGTAGTTTCAGAGCTAGGGGTAACAAATATATCTCCAAACTCAATATTACAATTTTGTATTTTATTCTCTGGTGCCGTAACATTCATCGTAGGAATATTAGAATTAATATATTGATTTTTATATACATCCATATAATTTAAAAGTTTTATAGGTAACTCTCCCAAAACTTTTTTCTTATCTACTCCTGCTCCTGTTATTTCTGCTATTTCTCCAAGTTTTTTCCATTCAACTTTTTCATTCTTTAGTAATTCATCTATTTTACTCATCTTCAAGCTCCTTTACAATTTCGTTTATTGAGCTTCTTAATTCGTCTATTTTCTTTACTGTTTCTTCAATTTCTTTGTTTAGAACTTTTATGTCGATTACTTCTCTTGTATCTTCTTTTTCCACATATGTAGAAACAGATAAGTTATAGTCATTTTCTTCGATTTCAGTTCTATCTACATATTTTGAAAAATATTCTTTTTCTGTTCTATTTCTAAATTCTTCAACTATTGAGCTTATATTTTTTTCTTCCAAGATATTGTTATTTGTTTCTTTTTTAAATTCTTTACTTGCATCAATAAAAAGCACCTTGTTTTCAGTTTTGTTTTTCGCCATAACTAAGACACAAGTTGCTATTGATGTACCGAAAAATAAATTTTCAGGTAATTGTATTACACAGTCTATAAAGTTATTGTCTATTAAGTATTTACGTATAGTTCTTTCTGCACCTTTTCTGTAGAAAATTCCCGGAAAGCATACTATTGCAGCTCTACCATTGCTTGAAAGATAGCTTAGTGAGTGCATAATAAAAGCATAGTCTGCATAAGATTTCGGAGCTAATTTTCCTGCAGGAGCAAAACGTACATCATTAATCAGTGTAGGGTCTGCATCACCTATCCATTTAATTGAATATGGCGGATTTGAAACAATTGCATCAAAAGGCTTTTCGTCATTATGTAGCGGATTAAGTAATGTATCTCCTCTTTTAATAGAAAAGTCATTGTAATTTACATTGTGAAGAAACATATTCATACGAGCCAAGTTAAAGTTAGTCATATTAATTTCTTGACCAAAAAAGCCCTCATCAATGATATGTTCATCAAATTGTTTTTTCATTTGCAAAAGTAAACTTCCACTTCCACATGTTGGGTCATACACTTTGTTTATCTTTTCTTTTCCGTCCATTACAATTCTAGCTAAAAGTTTTGATACTGTTTGTGGAGTAAAAAATTCACCACCGGATTTTCCGGCATTACTTGCATAGTTAGAAATTAGATATTCATAAGCATCACCAAAGGCGTCAATATGATTATCTTTAAAATTTTCAAAATTTATTTGAGCTATTCCTGTTAAGATATTTCTTAATCTCTTGTTTTTTTCTGCTACAGTTCCACCAAGTCTATTGCTTGTTGTGTCAATATCATCGAAAAGACCTTTGATGTCGTCCTCAGATTCAGAGCCGATAGCACTTCTTTCAATATCAGAAAAGATATTAGCAAGTTCTGTATTTAAGTTTTCATTATCTTTTGCACTTGCTACTACATTTTCAAAAAGTTGACTAGGTAAAATAAAAAATCCCTTTTCTTCTACTGTATTTGGTTTAAAATATTCTATCGCCTCATCATCTTCTATATTTGCATATTTGAAATCAGTATCTCCTGCTAAATGTTCATTTTCATCAAAATAATCTCTTAAGTTTTCAGAAATAAATCTGTAAAACAAAATCCCCAATATATATTGTTTAAAATCCCAGCCGTCTACGGCACCACGAACATCATCTGCAATAGCCCATATCTTTCTATGAAGCTCTGCCCTCTGTGCCATTTCCTTATTTTCCTTTGAAAAATCTGCCATTTTTTCTCCCTCACTTTTTTTAATATTTATTTATATATTCTTTCCAAGTTTTATTATATAATTTCTTACAACATTCTTCCCTCAACAAAATTCTAAAAAATCTTAAAAAATTTATATTAATACAACCTTTATCTTTTTCATATATATAACGCCAATACTCAAAAGCATCAGAAATACTATCTAATAATTCGTCAAACATACTTTCATTACTTGAATTAAATTTTTTTTGCATTTTTTTCTCAATATCTTGTGCAGTATCCTTATCTTTATCTTTGAATAATTTCCACAATTTTTTTAAATCATGACCCCCTGTTTTTCTCATTGTATCAGTAGATATATTATGATATGTTAATAATATTTTAATAAATACTTCACAAGAAAAAGCAGAATTAACAATACCTGATACAGTATGTGATGTAAATCTATGTTCTATAATGTTATTAGGCTCTACTTCACAACACTTTGCACAATCAGAAAAAGCACAAGCGTGTTCAAACATTCTATACAATTCTAGCATTTATTTTCTCCTATTCCACCTCTTTTAATTAAAAGATATTCACTGTACCCAAGGCATACCAAGCGGTTAATTAATTTTTTTATATTTGAAATTTCAAAAAAAACATTATTATTATCAAAATTTAGTCTTCATTTTTTCTTAAAAAATCACAAAAAATTTCTAAACTATCTAACATTGCTCTAAACATACTAATTTGCCATGAATTATTATAAACTTTAGAAAAACTTTCAATTTTATCGCTTATATATCTTTTTACTTCTAGATTTCCTATCTCTGCTATTTTTTTCAAAAAATATAAATTATTATTAAGTTCTGAACCAGCATTTTTACTATACAAAGAGTTTAATTTTAACTTATTAAATTGATTCTTCATTCTATTATATAGTAAATCATCCCACTTTTGAGGTTTTACTACATAAAAAATAAATACTAATCCTTCGTTTTTATTTTCAATTTTACATTGTAACCAATTTTGTTCATCAATAGAATTATCAAAATAAGGGTGAATAAAAGCATCTTCCTCCTTACAAATATCTAAATCTCCTTTATTTCTATTGCATTCTCCACACATAGGAATCAAGTTTATTAAAGTAATAGAATATAATGGATATTTGGACTTAGGAAGATAATGGTCAATGGTAGATGCAGGACAATGACCACACAACGGGCATTTCCCATCAGGAGCAGCGTTTTTTAATTTATCATAGTATTTTCTTCCGGGAGATTTACTTTTCACAAATTTTTGATTATATAGCTTTAACATATCTTCAGCTGACTCTACACTTTTACACGAAATCTTATGTATATTGTTTTGAATTTTCATTTTCTCATAATCAATTGAAGCTTGCACAATATCATTTTTATAAGATAATAATCTATTCTTGTAATCATTATCTCGTATATTACTAATACAATCTAAAAATACTTTTTCTTGGTCATCTTCAGGCTTTTTTATACATCTCAATATTAGTTCCTCTTTTCTTCTAAATCAGATAAAATAGCTCTTAAAATAGATTTTGCTTCCACTCCAAGCTCATTATTAAACTTTTTCTTTATTACTTCATAATTTCCATATTTTTTTGCAGCCTCTTGTAAAATCTTATGAAAACCAGAATTAGTTACTTCATATCCAAATACTTCTCTAGTTAAAACTCCTAAATTTTCACCAAAACTTTCAATGCTGAGTCTTTCAGAGACCGACTCTTTTCCAGCTCTTCTTAATTTCCATACACACCTTCTTGGAACTTCTTGAAGAACAACTGGAGAATGAGTTGCAATAATAGCTACCCCATTTCTACTTTTCAACAATTCAGATAGTCCTCTTATAAAAGCTGATAAAAGAGGAGGATGTAAATGTCCTTCAGGTTCATCAAAGAATACTAGAGACTTTTCGGCTACATTTTCAATTAATTTTGTAATAGTGAGTAAAATTATTTTATGACCTGAACTCAGTCGTTTAAATCTCTCGCTTGCTATTTTATTAAAATCGTCTTCTTTTTCAATTACCTCTAGTTCTTTTATATCAGCTTCTTTAAAAATAGGATCATTTTCTAAATTTTCTAGTATATTATTTAATAACTCTAATCTATCATCTCTAAGACATCTTTTAAAGCTATTTAAAAACTCATTACTTAGTTCATTTAATTTATCATCATAAAAAGAATTTTTTTCTTTTTGTCTACTAGGCAATCCTATATTTATAAATGGCACTGAGTTTTTTTTATTATTCTGATTATTTCCAATTGAAGAAAAGTCATCAAATGCACTGAAAGCAACACATATTATATTTGTAAAAGGATTATCTTCTTCTATATCCGTTAAATTTTTATATTCGGTATTTAAAAACTCAACTTTTCCTTTTTCATCATTTTCTGTATAGAGTATGCTTTCAATCATGCCTTTTATTAATCTGGTTTTTCCAACACCATTTCGACCTATAATGACATGAATATTTGTTGGTATTTCAATGTTTGGGGTGACATTAAATTCTAATTTCATAGATTCAATTTCTCGTTTATTATTGTTAAAAACAATGTAATTAAAACGATAATCTGTAAGTCTTACTCCCCCTTTTGATATCCTATTAAATTGATTTTTTATTGTATTTACATTAACATCTCTCATTAAAGAATTAACTGTCACATCTAAGTCTTTAAATCTTTCAAATAAATTTAAATTAAAAGCTATGTCATTAAGGCTTTTAAGGACTTCTTCTCTAAGATTACCAGTAATTTTATTAAGGTTATCATAATAAAAATCACTCTGACCTAGAGAAAAAAATTTTTCATCTAGTTTTTCAAACTTTGTTGGAATATTCGGTTTTTTACCTTCCATATTATTTTCACCAATTTTTATAAAACCTATATCTTGTAATTTTCCTTTTAAATCAACATACTTTAAATTGTATGTAGTTTCATATTTAAACCAATCATCCCAATTGTCTTCAATTAAATAAAATACGTTTGTTACACTTTTTGGTATTGTTACTCCTCTTTTTTCTACATAAAAAAACATCAACTTACCTCCATTAAAGTATATTCTAACAATTAATAAAATACTACTTATTTTTTAGGCTAAAAACTATATAAAATTAATCTAAGCTCCAACAAAGACATCAACTATTTTTCTTAACTTTTCCAAGACTATTTTTTTTATTTATTTACTACAATTTTTATAAAACCAATTCATAAACAAGCAAATTTTCGCTACTTATTAGCTTAAAATTATTACTTTTTGCGATTTTTTGTGTTGCTAATTGTCTTTTATCACATTCGATAATGAGCGAATGGATATTTCTATTTTTTGCGTAGTCAATTAGTGATTTTGTTACTTCGTTTGCTATGCCTTGTCCCCAATAGTTTTGATTTAAGATAAAGCCTATTTCATAACTTTCTTTGTCGTATTCATGAAAAATAATATGTCCAATTAATTTTTTGTTTTCTTTATATTCCAAAGCAAATACTCGTGGAGGATAAGACAGAGCATTTTTGTTTAAAAAGTCTTGTGTATTTTCCAAAGTGAAGGGTGCTTCAATGTATTCCATCACTTTGGGGTTACTTAATATCAAATATAGGTCATCTACATCTGATTGTTTAAATTGTCTTATCCTACACCTTTTTGTCTCTATATTCAAAATATGTTCCAAGATTCTCACTCCTGATTATTTTCTATTCCACGTCTTTTAATGATTCTATCATTGGAACTTTTTTAAGCATTATTTTTACTATGAAGTAAACAATGAATGTGAAAAATAGTGTTACTAGGGCTGAATAAATGTAGCTTATTAATTTTACTTTGTTGAAAAATCTGATTGAGTCCATAGCAAGTTGTTCCATTATGTTTATATGAAGACTATGGCCTACAAAAACTCCCAAAGCAATTCCTATCATTGTTAGTATTACAGTTTCTTTGTAGATGTAGTTATCAATTTCCAAAGGATAGAAGCCTAAAACTTTAAGTGTTGCAATTTCTCTTTTTCTTTCAGAGATATTTATATTACTTAAATTATATAGAACTACTATTGACAAAAAACCTGAACATATTACAATTAGCAAGATAATTGAGTTTACGCTGTAAGATGCATCATCAATTATTTTTTTCAAAGAGTAGATACTTACACCTTTTACTGCAACGGAATTTTTTTCCAAATCATTTATTACTTTTTCAATATTGTCCTTACTTCCGTCGTTTAAAAGCATAAGTTTAGTATTTTTTACAGGTTTTCTAAAGAATGTCTGTTCATAAGTTTTTTCATTCATTATAAAGAAATTACCGACATGATTTTCAAAGATTCCAGCTACAGCTCCTTTATATTCTTTATTGTTATTTATAAAGGTGATTTCATCTCCAACTGAAAGAGAAAATTTTTCAGCTAGTTTTCTATTTATATAAATTCCGTCATCTAATTTTTCAATTTTTTGCTCCCTATTGTAAAGTGCAAAAAATTTTGAAAAATCGCTCAAATTATCTGTTGTAAAAACGGCAATTCTTTCGTCAAAACTCTTATCTGATTTTATATTTACAGATGTTGTTGCTATATCAATACTTTCGTTAATATCCTTATCGGCTTTTATTTCTTCATCAAATTTATCCAAATCTTTTTGTAATGCCATCGGATTGTAAATAACTGATGTGTGATATTTTGTGTATTTTGAGTATTGTAAATCGGAAACTCCGTCAAGGCTATCTTTTATTCCAAATCCAAGAACCAAAAGTCCCATACATCCCATTACACCTATTATTGTCATTGTAAGTCTTAGTTTATATCTGAATACATTTCTTAGAGTTGCTTTTTGTAAAAAAGAAAGTTCTTTCCAAATATAAGGTATTTTTTCCAGAAATACGAAATTTCCGGACTTTTGCTCTCATAAGTGATGAAATTTTTTCCTTTAGTGTTTTCATACAAGTTATATATGATACAAAAGCTGTGCAGAAAATTGCAATTAAAATTCCTACAGTAATTATTTTAGGATAGTAGTTGTCAAAAACTTTTGGAAATATAAAGGCTTTTAAGTATGAACCATATACAAGCGGAGAAATTATTTTAAATCCTAAAACAGTTCCTATTGCTCCCCCTATCAAACTCGCTAAAAGTCCATAGTAAAAATATTGCTTTGCAATGTCCATATTGCTATATCCTAATGCCTTTAATGTTCCTATCTGTATTCTATTTTCATCAACCATTCTAGTCATTGTTGTAAGTGATACCAAAAGAGCGATGAAATAGAAAAATAATGAGAATACATTTGAAACTCCATAAATTCCATTAGCTGCAAAATAAACTTTTGAAGTCGCTGATGAACTGAATCCGTCTTCTATATTGTAAGTTGGCTCTATCAATTTAGATAAAATTTCATCTCCTTCAGAAATTTTACTGTCTGCCTCTGAAATTTTACTTTTGGCATCTTCCACTTCATCTTTTCCTTTATTTAATTTTAAGTTATTTTCTTCAATTTCCGCCTTTTTTTCAACTAATTTTGAATAGTATTCATCAAATTTACGCATTCCTTGTTTTGCTTGACTTTTCAATTCGTCCATTTTATTTTCTAAATTTTCAATTTCAAAAGCTAATTTTTTATCTCCTTCATCTAATTTAGAAATATTTTCTGAAATAATTGATAAATTCGTATTAACAGAATCTAAATTTTTTTGAATTGTCTGTAAAGCAATATTTAATTCAGCTAATTTTTTATTAATTCCTTCTTTCTTTGCCTTATATTCATTTTCGTCAATCAAATTTGAATTGTAATTTTCTTCAAGTAATCTCAATTCCTGATTTAAGGCTTTTATTCCTAATTCAATTTCCGTTTTCTTTTTTTCTAAATCTTCTTTGTTTTTTACCAAAGAATTATTTTTATCAACTAAATCTTCCCTATTTTTATATAACTCAGTCCTTTTCTCATACAAATTATTTATAGCATCTGTCAATTTATCTTGATTTTCATTTATTAAATTAATAAACTGATTTTTTTGGTAATTCAAATCTGCAAAAGCTCTTCTTAAATCTTTTCGACCATTTTCCAACTTTTCAAGATTTTCTTGTAATTTTTTTTCGTTTTCTTCAAGATCTAATTTATTTTTAGAAAGTTCTTCCTTATTTTCATCTAAAATATCTCGTTTTTGTGAGTAAATTAACTCATAAACCTCTCCGGCTCTATTTTTAAACATTTCTTGTAACATAAGTTTTTTATCATTTTTTAAATTTTCAAAACTTTTGCTATTCATATTCAAATCATTTAAATCTGAAAAAGTAATTTTTGCATGAGAAAAATAGCTAAAATCAAAAGAGTTTTTTGAAACTATTGCCAAATATCCATTTTCAGTAGTTCCCAATAGAAGTGTAGTTAAAACTTCAGGGCTTTTGATAAAGCCTTTTACAGTAAATTTATTATGTTTTAATTTTTTTACTTCATCTTTAAAAATTCCAAATTTTTCAACATTTTTAAAGTCTATTTCGTCCCCGATTTTGTATTTATCTCTCAATCTTTCATCCAATAAAATATCGGAGTCCGATGTAATACCTTCCCCTTCTATTACTTGAACGGTACTTATTTTTTCGGGCTTGTTTTCAATAGTAAAATCGACTTCTCGCTCTTCGTCTTTTAGATTTATACTATATCCATATTCAACATCTTTTAAATTTTCCAAACGGGAAATTATATCCTCATCTTCTTTTTGCAATCCAAAATTTGAAGAAATTTTAAAATCATATAAATTCCCTTCGCTAATGTGTTTATCTACACTTCTTCGCATTATATGTGGGGTTATTTTAAGTCCGACAAAGACCATTACTCCAAGTCCTATCATAAATACGATGGATAAAAATTTTGGAAATGTTCGAAAGATTGTTCTGTAAAAATTTTTAAACAATGTTTTTTTCATACTACCACTCAATTTCCTTTATGTCCTTTGGATTTTTATTTAAAATCACATTTTTTACTGTACTGTCGTTAATTTCAATAACTCTGTCCGCCATTGGTGCAATGGCTTGATTATGAGTGATTAAAATTACAGTTGTATTTGTTTTTTTACATCTTTGATGTAGAAGCTCTAAAATTTTTTTACCTGTATGATAATCTAAAGCTCCTGTAGGCTCATCACATAAAAGCAATTTTGGATTTTTACATAATGCTCTGGCTATTGCAACTCTCTGTTGCTCTCCTCCGGATAATTGGCTAGGAAAATTTTTTAGTCTATGAGACAATTCAACAGACTCCAAAACTCCAGAAGGATTTAAACTTTCTTTTACAATTTGCCCTGCAAGTTCTACATTTTCCAAAACAGTTAAGTTTGGAATTAAATTGTAAAATTGAAAGACAAAGCCTACATCAAATCTTCTGTAGTCATTTAATTGTCTTTTATTAAATTTACAAATATCTTTACCATCTATATAGATTTCTCCACTTGTAGCATCATCCATTCCGCCTAAGATATTTAGAATTGTAGATTTTCCCGCTCCTGAAGGTCCAACGATAACGCAAAATTCTCCATGCTCTATTTCGAAAGAGACATCTCTATTCGCAACAATTTCTGAACTTTTCCCTTCATTATATTTTTTATAAACGTTTTTAAATTCAACAAAAGCCATAATTCCTCCTTGTTAAATACTCCCCAAATCTATTTACATTTCATAAAATTACTTATAACTTCCTAATTTTACTTTAGCACAAAACTGAAAAAAAATCAAGATTTAAAAATTTGACAATCTGACATCATCTACTATCAAAATTTTTTTAGTTTTTATATCTTCTTTTTTTAATATCGTTTTCAAAAATATTTTATGAAATTATTAAAAATATTTATTTTTCAATACTTTATATAAAACTTTTTTATGAAAAAAACACTTGTATTATTTATTACAAAATGGTATAATGAGAAAAAGAAATTAAGGGGTGGTTGAAATGTTAAATTTTGTACTTGGTCCTTCAGGATCTGGAAAAACTAAATGGTTAATAGATAAAGCTAACGAAGAAATGAGAAAAGGAAATGGAAATATCATTTTTATTGATACTGATGACACTCATATTTTCAGCTTAGACCACAGTGTTAGATTAACAAATGCAAAAGAATATGAAATAGTAAATCTTGACAAATTATTCGGATTTATTTTCGGAATTGTTTCAAGAGATTATGATGTGGAAAAAATCTATATCGACGGTATCTATTCAATAATTGATCTTGATAGCGAAAAGCTTTGTAAATTTAAGAAAGATGTCGATGCACTTTGTGAAGATCACAAACTTGAAGTTTTCATGGGAATTAATCTTCCTAAAGAACAACTTTGTGAAGGTGGTCAAGCAAGTTGTGTAGAATTAAAAGTTGACTAGATTTAAAAAGCATCGTTAAGGTGCTTTTTTTGTGATATGAATATACCTACAGTACAACTTGAAAATTTTTTCAAAAAGAGAAATGAATTGATTACTGACCTTTCAATTGGAAAAATAGATAAAATTTCTTTTTTAGAAAAAAATTATGAATTGATTCAAAATTTAAGTATGAAACCACTTTTAAACATATCCTCACTGGAAGAAGGAATATATAATTATCAGTATTACAACATTCTAGCAAAGTTTTTTAAGCAAAAATCAATTTTGTATTCAAATAATAGAAAAAAGCAAAAAAAGTATAATGAAAATCTTATGAAATCTAATAATTATTATGCAGAAAAAGATAAATATCTTTTTAAGATGATTGACTTTTTGGATGAAAATTCCACAGAGGCATATTTTATAGATATGAATTCAAAAAGACTTAATAATTCTCTTTTTGAAATTGTGATAAAAGATGTTGAATATGCGATTTTTCACTCTATGAATACCAAAATTTTAGAAAAATTGAAAGAAAAAAATATATTTATAAATGAAATTAGAATTTCAAAAATAAATGACTATGTTAATACTAATATTTAAAAGGTTGTGTAGCATATACACAACCTTCTTTTCTTAATAATTAAACATTTCTAAAAACTTTGTCAATAACTTCTTTTAGTGTTTTAGATTTTTCAACTTTTAATGTTTTTAAATTCTTTATATCCACAACTTCATTTGAAATATATACCTTTTTGTAGCCCATTCTGTCAAGTTCTATGAGTCTTTCGCTTAAATTAGGAATTTTTTTAAGCTCTCCTGTAAGTCCAACTTCTGCAATAAATACATTATCTCTCGGAACAGCTTTATTTAAAATTGAAGATGCAACGGAAATTATGACAGCTAGATTTACCGATTGCTCTGAAATTTTAAGTCCTCCCGTAGTCTTTAAAATTACATTTTTATTATATAAATTAAATCCGGCTCTTTCTTCTAAAATTGAAAGCAATGTATTTAATTGATCTTTTTTAAGACTGTCCCCGATTCTTGCAGGATAACTTGTAAAAGACTGTGAAACCAAACTTTCAACTTCAACAACTAACATTCTGCTTCCCTCTTTTACAACGGACAACACACTTCCACAAATATCTTTCTCTCTTTGAGTTACAAAAAATTCTGATGGATTTTTAATTTCCAAAAGTCCGTACTCTTCCATTTTAAAAAGTCCGATTTCTCCCGTTCTTCCAAATCTGTTTTTTGTACTTGTAAGAGTTCTTAAACTTTCATCAGACTCTCCCTCTAGTAGTAAAACTGAATCCACCATATGCTCCAAAGTCCTAAGTCCTGCCATTTCATCTTGTTTAGTCATATGACAAACTATGAAAATCGCTCTTGGCTTTTTATCATTTTTTGCAATTCTAACCAATTCATTTATACATTCAACAGTCTGTGTTGGAGAACCAGCTCTTGACGGAATTGAGCTTAACATAACAGTTTGAATACTGTCTAAAATTACAATTTCTGCGTCAACTTCATCAATTGAATTTAAAGCCTCATCCATACTTTGTGTAGATTGAATCCAAATATTTTCAGGAATTTCTTTTACAATTCTATTTGCTCTTGACTTTATCTGAGATGAACTTTCCTCTGCTGAAATATAAATAGATTTTACATTTTTACTTGCAAAATCAAGCGCAAGTTGTAAAAGTAATGTACTTTTACCACAACCTGGTCTTGCAGTTAAAATATTTACACTATCTCTTACAATTCCACCGCCTAAAACACGATTTAACTCATCTATTCCGGTTATAAATCTATCATTTTCATTTACATTTACATTTTTTAGTTTTTCGACTTTTCCCTTTGCAACAATTTTATCGCTAGAGCTTTTTACATCGGAAACTTCAATCTCTTCTATCGTTCCCCAACTACCGCAAAAACTACATTTTCCTTGCCAACCTAATGACTCTTTTTTGCAATTTGAACATATATATTTTTTCTTTATCTTCATTTTAATCACCAACTATATTTTAATGTAAAAATTTTTAAAAAGCAATAGGAAGAATTTAACCACTTATATCTATTAAAAATTTTAATGAAATTCATTTTCACTTTTGTATTGACTTTTGTCAATCTTTGTAGTATATTAAATCTGAATGAATATTTTTATATAAAGGAGATAAAAAAATGGATGTTTACGAAAAAGCCTTGTTGCTTCATGAACAATGGCAAGGAAAACTATCAACAGAATTAAAAGCAGAATTGAATAATGCTGAGGATTTAACTTATGCATATACTCCGGGTGTTGCAAGACCTTGTATGGAAATAAGCAAAGACCCTTCTTTAGCTTATAAATATACAAGCAAAGCAAATACTATTGCTGTTATTTCAGACGGAACTGCTGTTTTAGGTCTTGGAGATATAGGACCAGAAGCTGCTATGCCTGTTATGGAAGGAAAATGCTGTTTATTTAAAAAATTTGGTGGAGTTAATGCTGTTCCTTTAGTTTTAGATACAAAAGACCCTAAGGAAATTATTGCAATTGTAAAAGCTCTTGCTCCTACATTTGGCGGAATTAATCTTGAAGATATTTCTTCTCCAAGATGTGTTGAAATTGAAAGAACATTAATAGATGAACTTGATATTCCGGTATTCCACGATGACCAACATGGTACTGCAATAGTTGTTACAGCGGCTTTAATCAATGCATTAAAATTAGTTAAAAAAGAAGCTAAAGATGTTAAAGTTGTTGTTTCAGGAGCCGGTGCTGCAGGATATTCAATCATAAAATTAATTATGATGTTGGGTGTTGAAAATGTAATAGCATTCGACTCAAAAGGTGCAATCAATAAAAAACATTCAGAAAATTATAATTTTGTAAAGAAAGAATTAGCTGAAATAACAAATAAAGAACAAAAAGATATGACTATGAAAGAAGCATTTGTAGGCGCTGACGTATTCATAGGAGTAAGTCAAAAAGATTTAGTTACTAAAGAAATGGTAGCTTCAATGAATAAAGATGCGATTGTATTTGCAATGGCAAATCCTCAACCTGAAATTCTTTATGCAGATGCAAAAGAAGCCGGAGCAAGAGTTGCTGCAACAGGAAGATCAGATATGCCTAACCAAATTAACAATGTAGTTGCTTTCCCTGGAATTTTTAAAGGTGCTTTAGAAGCAAAGGCTAAGAAAATTACTGATGAAATGAAATTAGCTGCAGCATACGGACTTGCAAGTATGATTCCTGATGATAAAATCAGAGAAGATTATGTAATAGTTTCAGCTTTCGAAGAAAATGTTGCTGATACTGTTGCAAAAGCAGTTGCAGAAAAAGTTAAATAGTAAATATTTAGTAGTGAAATCCTCAACAAATGTTGAGGATTTTTTGTTTGTGATTTTTTGATGTATCTTCGATACATTTAGTTTTACTTGTAAACAAGTAAAACTATGAGATCTCTCCACTTTATTCGCTTCGCTCATTCCGGTCGAGATGACGTATTAGGGGAATTTCTTTACCAGTTGTTATGACGTGAAACTTTTTGTTTACTTAACGATTTTTTTAAAAGATTATTTACTGTTCACGTTAAACTACTATACGAAGATTTTTCCTTATACGTCATTTTGGCTGACACGTTAGCGAAACTGATTCTAGCCCTAACTTTTGCTGTTTACAAGAAACAAAGTTAGGGCTAGATTGACTCCGTTATACTCCACTCAAGATGAAGTATTAGGCACATTTTTTTAGCAATTGTTATGACGCGAAACTTTTTGTTTACTTAACGATTTTTTTAAAGATTATTTACTGTTCACGTTAAGCTATTGAACGAAGATTTTTCCTTGTACGTCATTTCGACCATAGCGGAGAAATCTCACATTTTTGTTGCAAATAAGAACCCCACCCTTCCACGATGCTTTGCATCGGGTGGGTTCCCGGGAACCTTGTTGTTTCACAATAAAAATGAATGTATCGGAGATACATAAAAAATAAATTTGAGAATACAAAATGGATTGTCATTTTCGACAATCCATTTTTCTAGCTTAAATATTTAAAAACAGTTCCTAAAACTGCACACATTCCTTTGTAAAACAAACTTTCTTCAACATCAAATTTGCTATGATGATGAGGATATATTTTATCTCCTTCGTAAATTTTCGGATTTGAAAGCATAAAGTAAGTACCTTTTGCTCTTTGCAAAAAGTATGCAACATCTTCTCCACCCATACTTGGATTTTTTATTATTTCAACTGAATCTTCTCCTAAAACTTCTTTTGTATTTTCTATAAAAAATTCAGTAAATTTTTCGTCATTCATTACTACCGGATACATAAAGTGATAAATTGTTTCAGCTTCACAATTATAAGTTTTTGAAATTCCACCTGCAATTTCTTCAATTCGCTTTGCAATAAATTCTCTAACACTTTCATCTAAAGTTCTAACTGTTCCCTTGATGTAAACAGATTCCGGAATTACATTATGAGCAGTTCCTCCTCTAATTATCCCGATAGTTAAAACTGCATTTGAAATTGGATTTACTTCTCTTGAAATTATCTTTTGAAGTCCAAGCACAATTTCTGATGAAACTACAATCGGATCTGCTGACAGATGAGGTGTTGCAGCATGCGATGATTTTCCTTTTACATTTATTTCAAAAATATCAGCAGATGCCATTATGGCTCCTGTTTTTACTCCTATTTTTCCATATTCAATAGGAATTAAACAACCTTCGTGAAGTCCAATTACTGCATCGACTTTTGGATTTTCCATACATCCTTCTTCAATCATTGGTAAAGCTCCTCCCGGTGTTTCTTCACCCGGTTGGAAAAATATTTTAACTGTTCCCTTAAGTTTATCTCTATTTTCATTTAATATCATACAAGCTCCAAGTGCCATAGCAGTATGACCATCATGTCCACAAGCATGCATATTTCCATTTGTAGAAGCAAAAGGAAGTCCTGTTTCTTCAACAACGGGAAGTGCATCACTATCAGCTCTTATTGCAATACATTTACCCTCTTGTTCTCCGTCGATTTGAACTACAATCGCATTTCCATTTAATAATTTTTTGTAATTTACACCTATTTCATCCAAAACTTTTGAAATATATTCCATAGTTTTAGGAAGTTCTAATTCCAATTCCGGTATTTGATGTAAATCACGTCTAATCTTTATAACTTTTTCTTCTTTTTCTTTAACTAATTTTAAAATATCCATAAAAAACTCCTTGTTTTTAATTGAATTAATATAGCTATATAATACCACTTTTTACAACAAAAAAATAGGGTTTCCCCTATTTTAAGCAATAACTTCTTTTTCAAATTTTTCTTCGTCTTTATTTATACTTTCAACCAATTCTTTGCCCAGTATTTCCTCTAACAAAGGAGCCATTGCTTTTCTGTTAAGTTGAATAAAAGGTCCTACGCAAAATGTTATAAGAATAGTTCCAATTCCAACGACACTTCCTAAAGAATATCCCATAATAACTAGGATAAAATCAGACACAAATCTTACTGTTCTATAATGAAATTTTGTCTTGTCACTAATTAATTCTGATATTCCGTCAGTCGCTCCAACACCTAAATCGGCAAAGATATATACGGTAACTCCGATAGATATAATAAAAGTTCCTATTAAACATATAATTATCCTATATATTAAATTTAAACTTCCTAAATTTATCCAACCAAAAATTAAATTCATACCTTCAACAGTGTAACCGATTATAAAAATAGCTAAAATTGAAGATATATTTATATATTTCTTATCAAAACAAAAGATTGCGATTAAAAATACTATATTAAAAATCACTGTAGAAAGTCCATAACTTATTCCTAATTGTTTTGATATACCAAGCTGAAATGTACTTGCTGGATCTGAACCAAAATTTACTTTTATTGTTAGGAATACACCTATTCCTAATATAATCATGCCAATAATAGACATTACAATCCTAATATATAATTTATCTTTTTTCATCATTCTCTCTCCTATCGATTTATTTTATAAAAAAATTGTTTGATTGTCAATGTTTATAAATGTGTTTTTAAAGTGCTCTGTATTTAAAGAATTTTGTTAATATTTTAAAAATATTTATTTATCACAATAGAATGTCATTTTTTTCAAAATATTTAAGTATTTATTTATCAAAAAGAATTTATGATATTATTTTTGTGATATGGTATAATATATGTAAGATATATATAATAAATAAATTAAAAAATTAGAGGTGTAATTTTGAAACAAGCCATATATAGAGAATTTAGACCAAAAGATTTTACTAGAGTCGTTGGTCAAGAACATATAGTTGAAATTTTAAAAAATCAAATAAGAACGGGAAATTTAGGTCATGCCTATCTATTTTCAGGAATTAGAGGAACAGGAAAGACAAGTTGTGCCAAAATTTTCGCTCGTGCAGTAAATTGTTTAAATCCAATTGACGGAAATCCCTGCAACGAATGTGAAAATTGCAAAATGATTTTAAGTGACAAGGCACTTGAAGTTGTCGAAATGGATGCTGCAAGTAACAGACGTATTGATGATATAAGGGAATTAAAGGAAAAAGTAATCTATCCCCCACAAATTGTAAAATACAAGGTCTATATAATAGACGAAGCCCATATGATTACAAATGAAGGCTTTAATGCTCTTTTAAAAATTTTAGAAGAACCACCTAAGCATTTAATTTTCATTCTTGCGACAACAGAAATTGACAAACTTCCGGATACTATTATTTCGAGATGTCAAAGATTTGAATTTAAAAGAATCAACAATTCAGATATAGTTAAAAATATAAATTATGTTTTAAATAATCTAAATGTCGAAGTGGAAGAAGACGGAATTAATTTAATTTCCGAACTTTCTTCAGGGGCAATGAGAGATGCTCTAAGTCTTTTGGATCAAGTAGTTGCAACGGGAAAAGAGAAAATAACCGTTGAAGATATTAATGAATGTTTGGGACTTGTAAACTTGAATATGCTGTTCGAACTTTCAAAGTCAATTTTGAATTCATCAAAAAATGAGACAATAGAAACTTTTAGAAATTTAGTTGAAAACGGAAAGACTCCACATAATATAATTATTGATTTAATAAAACATTTCAGAAATATAATTTTAGTAAAGAGTGTAAAAAAAGAACTTACGACTCTAAATGATGTTGAGTATAAGAGATATTTTGAACATTCAAATAAATTTGAAATAGCTGAGCTTATTTACATTTTAGAAAATCTTTTAGATGTTGAAGATAAGATGAAAAAAAGTGATATGCAAAATGCTTTAGCTGAACTTTTAATTATAAAAATCTGTTCATTTAAAAAAGAAAAGTCGGAAATGGAAAAGAGAATTGAAACTCTTGAAAAAATCATTAAAAGTGGAAATTTAAAAGTTGATATTGTAGAAAAAGTTGATTCTACAAAAGAAGTTGAGGAAGAAGTTGTTGAAGCTGTTCAAAATACAGAAGATTTAGAACATTATAAATATATTGAAAATCCAATAGAATCAGAAGATATAGATAATGATGAAAATATAGAAAATATTGAAAATATTGAAAACGAAAATTCATCCAAAGAAGAAAATGAAACTATTTATGAAAAAATTGATTTAACTCCTTTTAAGGATATTTTAAAAGAAACTATCTTCAAAAAAACTGTTTCAAAACTTTTCGATGAGAGTGTAAAAGAAATTTACTATTTCCAAAATGAAAATTTCTTACATATTGATTGTAAAGAATATTTATTTAAGTTTGGAAGCTATAAATTAGATGAAAATAATTCTTTCATTTTAAAGGAAACTGTTGTTTTAAATGAATTTTTTACAAAGGTTAATATGCCGGTTAAAAATTCTTTGACTGTTTATGCAAATTTTATAGATTAGTTCAGACTGTTGTTGATTTTTAGTATATTATATTGTCTAGAATGGAGGTATGCTATGAAAAAACTATTAAAAACAATTTTTTTGATGTTCATTTCAATTTCTTTAGTATCTTGCACTAAGGCGGAGAAATTATTTCCTGAAAACAGAGAAAATATGGTATTTGATGCATCACAGACAAAGCAGACAAATAAAGTAAATATGGATATTTTTACAGCTTTATTAAAAAACAAAAAAACTGACGATAATTTAGTTCTATCCCCTATTTCAATACAAAGATGTTTAGATTTAATATCTCTTTGTACAGACGATAGAAAAGACTTACCACTTTTTGAAGTTTATGATAAAGCTCATCTTCAAAATTTAAAATTTAAAAATACTAAGTTGGCAAATTTGATTTTAATAAACTTACAAAACATCAAAGGTGAAACTAAAAATCTTAATTATGACAATATTAAAACAGTTAAATCAGCAACAGAAGGAACAAAAGCCTATCAAAAATTCCAAAAATCCAACTTAGATGAAATTTTGGATAAAGAAAAAATATCTGATGATGTTGTAGCCAGTTTTATCGACACAATTAATTACGAGGTAAAATGGAAACAACCATTTGACGAAAAAAAGACTGAAAAAAGAGATTTTACAAAATCTGACGGCACAAAAATACAAGTTGATACAATGTATAATCATTTTGAAAATGTAACAGCTATATCTAATGATGTAATGGAAATATTTTCTATTAGGTCAAATGATTCAAATATTTATTTTATAAAGCCTAAAGAAGAACATAATTTTTCTGCAGAACAATTAAATGATCTTATAAATACTTTTAAAGAAAGTAAGGAAAGATATGAAGTAAATTTCTATTTGCCAAAAATAGATATTAAATCACAGGTTGATTTTATGAATCTATTTCCAAAGATTGGACTTGGCAAATTGCTAAATGAATTCAAAATAGAAAAATTATTGCCTGATATGAATGTTAAGGTTAGTAAGGCAAAACAAAACGCTATATTAAAAATTGATGAAAAAGGTGCCAAAGCAAAAGCAGTAACAAAAGTAGATGTTAAAGAAACAAGTATGCCTGTAAAAAACAAAAATATTGATATTAAAATGGATAGACCTTTCTATATATTCATTGAAGATTATGATGAAAATAGCAAGACTAAATTGATAACTTTTTCAGCTTATATTGCAGATCCAAGTAAAAAATAAATTTAAAGACAGTATCGGAGCGAATCCGATATTGTCTTTTTTTCTTACTTTATTGAATTTACTTTATCTTGTTATTGTAAATTATTGATTTATAATAAAAAAAATGCTATTATAAAGTATAATTTTTGAAGTTTTATGTTATTTGATTAACAAAGAATTTACTAAAAGTAAATTTGAAATTAAATAAATAAAATTTATATTTTAGGAGGTAATTATGGCTAAAGGCGGTTTCCCTAAATTCGGCGGTGGTATGAATATGGGTAATATGATGAAACAAATGCAAAAAATGCAAAGAGAACTTGAAAATACACAAAAACTTTTAGATGAAGAAGAAGTTTCCGCAACTTCAGGTGGTGGAGCAGTTGAAGTAACAGTTAATGGGAAAAAGGAAGTTTTAAGCATTAAACTTGATCCGGAAGTAGTTGATCCTGATGATATAGAAATGTTACAAGATTTAATAATAACAGCTATAAATGAAGCTAATAGGAAAGCTCAAGAAAAACATGATTCAGAAATTAATAAAATAACAGGTGGAATTAATATTCCGGGACTATAAAAATGAACAATTATACTAAATCTATAGATGAAGTTATTCACTATTTATCAAAACTTCCATCTATTGGAAGAAAATCTGCAACTAAAATGGCTTTGAAAATTTTAGAAATGGATGATGATTTTACTATCGAATTTGCAAAAAGTCTTATAAATATGAAAAAGAATACTCATCATTGTAAAATTTGTGGAAATTTAACAGAAGATGAAATCTGTAATATTTGTGCTGACGAAAAGAGAGATAAGTCAATTATAACTATTGTTGAAGATATGCAAGGTGTAATAAGCCTTGAAAAAACTAAAGTTTATAAAGGAACTTATCATATTTTAAACGGTCTTGTTACTCCTAGAGAAGGAATAACTTTAGATGACTTAAATGTAGATTCACTTTTAGATAGAATTGAAAAAAATAATGTAAAGGAAGTTATTTTTGCTATTAGTCAAACAATTGACGGTGAATTAACTGAGCTCTATATTGTCGATTTACTAAAAAAATTCAAAAACCTAAAAATTTCAAAGATTGCAAATGGAATTCCAATAGGCAGAAGCATAGATAATTATGATGAATTAACATTTTTAAAGGCATTAGAAGATAGAAGAGAGATAGAATATTAGAATCTAATGTTTTGGGGGAGAAATATGAAATCGACAAAGAACAATTTTATTTCAGGTGTTCGACATTCAATTCCTATATGGATAGGTTATATTCCGTCAGCGATTACTTTAGGTATTCTGTGTAATACTAATTCGCTAGGTTTGTTACATGCTTTTTTGAGTTCTTTTGTTTTATATTCAGGAGCTGCACAATTTATGTTGGTAGGTTTTTTAACTTCAGGTGTTCCACTTTTTGGAATTGCAGTTTCCGTATTTTTATTAAACACAAGACTATTCCTTATGTCTGCTACTCTTGGAGCGACAGTAGATAAAGTAAATCATAAGGCATTCCCTATTGTAGGATGGTTATTAACAGATGAAAGTTTTTCTATTCTTTCATTTAACAAAGAAAAAGTAAACACACCTTTTACACTTGGTGTTCAAATTCCACCTTATTTTATTTGGGGAATTTTTACAATAGTAGGTTACTTTGTGGGAGATTTTTTACCACAAAATATAAAAGTTGCCTTCAGTGTTGGTCTTCTTGGACTTTTCGTAGCATTACTTGTTCCAAATGTAAAAAAACATTTTATAACTATAAGAATTGTCATAGTTACAGCAATAATATATGCTATTATCTATTATACAAAAATGTTCCCTCTAGGTTGGGATATAGTTTTTTCAATAATACTATCTTCAATAGTAGGAATATTTTTAATTGGCGATGAAACTTTAGAAGATAAAGAAGAAATAAAAGAATAAGGAGAGAATAATAAGAAATTATGGACAAATATTACTATTATATAGTCGGTACATTAATTGCCGCTGCTGTAACAATAATCCCAAAAGTTCTTCCATTATTCTTTCTTAAAGGAAAAACTTTTAATAGAAAATTAATGACTTTTTTCAAAATTGTACCCTATACTTCAATGTCTGTACTGATTTTAAGAGAGGTCCTAGTTGCAGAGTCAGCTAATAAATTAATGTTTACAGTTACAATCGCTGTTGCTTCAGTAGTTTCGTATATAACTAGAAATATGGTACTTACTGTTTTTGCATCAATACTTACAACATTTTTATATATGAATTTTCTTATATAAGTATTTAAGGAGCTTTAAGCTCCTATTTTTGTGCAAAAAAAGATACTGAATAAAATCAGTATCTTTTGTAAATTATTCTTGTTCTATTTTATCAGTCAATTTTTCCATTTCGTCAATTAGACTTCCGATATACTCAATTGTATTAAGAAGCGGTGCATCAGTCGTAACATCAACATCTGCCATTTTTGCAAGATTTATAGGATTTTTGCTTCCACCTGATTTAAGAACTTCAATCCATTGTGCTGCCTTTGAATTATCTTTTAGAATGTTTAGACACATTTGTGTTCCGATTGTTAAACCTGCACTGTAAGTATATGAATAAAGTCCCATGTAGTAATGAGGTTGTCTCATCCAAGTTCTTTCAACTCCATCTACAAGTTCAACATCTTCACCGAAGAATTTTTCCATAGTTTCTTTAAAGATTGTATTTAAAGTTTCAGCGTCAACAGCTCCCCCATTATCTATAATCTTATAAACTTCTCTTTGATAGTAAGCTTCCAAGAAATGTGTTACAAAATTATGATAATATGTTTTTGAAATTATTTCAGATAGAATCCATCTTCTTTCTCTATCAGTCTTTACATTTTCAAGTAAATAATGAGCCATAATCAATTCATTTGTTGTTGATGGTGCTTCAACGAAATATGTTGAACAGTCAACATTTAAAATATTCTGATTTTGATGAGTAAGTGAGAAATGTCCACCATGACCAAGCTCGTGAGCAACTGTAAGAATGTCGGACATATTTCCTGACCAAGTTAAAAGTACATAAGGATGAACTTTGTATGGACTTGCACAGAAAGCTCCTGAAGTCTTTCCTTCATTATCAACATAGTCAATATATCTATTGTCGAATGCTCTTTCCAAATATTCTTTATAGTCATTTCCTAAAACAGATAAACCTTCAATAACCATATTTTTACATTCGTCAATGCTGTAAACTTTTTGGAATTCTGAATCTAAAGGCATCTTCATATCAGAAAAAGTCATCTTGTCCAATTTATTTACTCTCTTTAATAGTCTTGCATATTTTCTAATATGAGGTGCAAGTTTTTCCATAATAACATCACATTGTCTATTATACATTTCTCTTGTAACTTCTTGTGAAGCTAGTAAGTAATCAAAAACACTATCGTATTTTCTTACTTTAGACATTGCCTTATCATGTTGAACATTACTATAATATGTGCTTGCAAAAGTATTTTCATATTTTTCTAAAGTTTTATAGAATTTTTTAAAAGCATCCCTTCTAAATTCTGTATTTGAATCAAATTCAAAGCTTCCTTCAAAAACATTGTAAGTCATTGGTGTTTTTACACCATTTACTTCAACGTCTTCAAAAGATAAATCTTGCATCGTTGATTGGTTATATACTCTATAAGGAGTTTCAAAACTTCCAGATAGAGCTGAAAGTGTACTTTCAACTTCTTTTGATAGAGTATGATCTTTTCTATCTAAAAGTTTTTCTAAAAATCTTCTGTTTTCAGAGCTTTCTTTCATAGCTTTTTCTATAATTCTCTTATCATTTGCTAAAATTTCAGTTTCTACAAAACTAAGTTTTGCATAAACTGGAGCAATGGTATTTTCAAAATCTACAATCCTTTCAAACTGTTCTTTACCACCTAAATCTGTTTCATAGTCTAAACTTGCATAGTTAGCAGTTAAATCAATCAATACATAAATAGGTTTTAAATCTTCCAAACAGCTATTTATAGTACAGTAGCAATCAAGTTTTCCTTCATAAATTTTTACCAGTTCATCTGTTTTATCTACTATTTCTTTAAGGGCTTTTTTATAATCTTCCTCTGTTTTAAAAAGATCAGTCAAATCCCAAGTTAAATTTTTATCTACTTCATTTCTTTTCATTTCATACCTCCAAAAATGTTTTCTTCCACAATATCTATTCTACCATATTTTAAAAATTTTTTCATCAAATTAATAAAAAATATTAATTACATTATCAAAAAATCGAGATAAAATGATAATGAATCATCTTAATCTCGATTTTAATATAAATATCTTAAATTTAGCTTAAAATTTTATTAATCAAAAACAGCCATAATTCTATAAAAGTCTAATCCCAAATAACTCTTTGATTTTTTCAAATCTTTCTTTGATTCTTCAAAATTTTCATTTAACCATTTATCTACATCTTCATTTTTAGAAAGCATATCATAAAATTTTGCTTCATCAACTTCGGAATGAACACTTTGATAACATCTTGTGATCTTTAAATTACCTTCTTTATCTTTAAAAACAGTAAATTCTAAAACTAAAGAATTACCACTAACTTCACCAGATTTAGAATAAGAAAATTCTGTTATAACCTGTAACTTAAAGTTAAAAGAATTTCCGTCTCGCTTCCAATTTTCAACATCTACAGGTTTTACCGTAACTTCATATCTATAGTAATAATTATTCAATTCTTTATTCTTTAAATTACTATACTTAATTTTATAATTCATAAGTTTTAGGACATCTTTTGAAAAATAGGACTCTAAATTATTCTTTTCACCCAAATCTTGATTTCTATAAAATTTGTAAATGGCATCAGAAACAAAATCCACTTCTTCGGAAAAATCCTTTTCTTTATCTTGTGTTATATTTTGAACATCTTTAGCTATTGATTTATTTGTACTAAAAGACCATAAGACAAATATTGAAAAAAGGCTTAATATTATTAATCTTTTTATTTTCATGACAGTCCTCCTTCAAATCAATTTACAAAAAATATCTTCTAACAATTTAATTATAC